>NZ_DALZCD010000329.1:0-4236 GCF_031978025.1 Erwinia sp. | reverse complement strand
TGGTATCGCCGTTTGGCTTAAAGTAGCCCTGCTGTTCCCAGTGCTCGTAGAGCGGCTGTTCGATATCTTGCGGGTTATATGTCTTTTCCATTTCTGCTATGTCGTTGGGGGCACGGGCGGCGTGGCCGTATTCAAGTGGAATCCGACGCTGCGATAGGTTTTATAGCGATCGCGCGCCAGCTGTTTCAATGCTTCTTCGTAAGGCACGAAGTCTATCACTTCCTGGAAAGCGGTGGCAAAATCTGCGAACTGCGGCAGCAGGCTGATCAGCAGATCTCTCGGCGCGTTACCGCGGCGCTGCGGCCAGGCCAGTTCGACCGGCGCGCCGTATTTCGGCCCTTCGCCCGCCAGATTGTGCGGCACAAAGGCGCTGGCCGGACGACGCCACAGCGCTTCATCCAGACGGATCGCCTGCGCTTCATTTTCGCAGGCGACCAGCACTCGCTTTCCCTCGCGCCAGCGCGTTTCCGCCAGGTCGCAGACCAGCGCTTCCAGCGCGCTGAGTCCGTCAACCGGCGTATCGCTTTCCAGCAGATAGAAGGTGGCGTTTTTCATGATTTAGTCGTCGCCGTTCAGACCGGCGCGGTTCAGCAGGAACTGCGACAGCAGGGCGACCGGGCGGCCAGTAGCGCCTTTGGCCTTGCCGGAGCGCCACGCCGTACCGGCGATGTCCAGATGTGCCCAGTTGTATTTACGCGTAAAGCGCGCCAGGAAGCAGGCTGCGGTGATCGCGCCGCCGGGACGGCCACCGATGTTAGCCATATCGGCGAAGTTAGAATCCAGCTGCTCCTGATATTCGTCAGCCATCGGCAGACGCCACGCGCGGTCACCCGCCTGTTCGGACGCGCCGATCAGTTCGTGTGCCAGCGGATTGTGGTTCGACAGCAGGCCGCTGACGTGATGGCCCAGCGCAATGACGCAGGCACCGGTCAGCGTTGCTACGTCAATCACCACGTCAGGATCAAAACGTTCAACGTAGGTCAGGGCATCGCACAGCACCAGACGGCCTTCCGCATCGGTGTTCAGCACTTCCACGGTCTGGCCGGACATGGTGGTCAGCACGTCGCCAGGACGATAGGCACGGCCGCCAGGCATATTTTCACAGCCCGCCAGCACGCCGACCACGTTCAGCGGCAGCTTCAGCTCGGCAACCATGCGCATCACGCCGTAAACAGAAGCCGCGCCGCACATGTCATATTTCATCTCGTCCATGGCTTCCCCAGGTTTGATCGAGATGCCGCCTGAGTCAAAGGTTACCCCTTTGCCTACCAGCACGATAGGGCGGCTGTCCGCATCGGGATTGCCTTTGTATTCGATGACCGACATCAGCGATTCGTTCTGCGAACCGGCGCCGACGGCGAGATAGGCATTCATGCCCAGCTCTTTCATTTGCTGTTCGCCAATCACACGCGTAGTGACATTGCTCCAGCCATCCGCCAGCTGACGAGCCTGCGAGGCCAGATAAGCCGCGTTGCAAATGTTTGGCGGCATATTGCCGAGATCCTTGGCGGCTTTTACGCCAGCCGCTACGGCCAGGCCGTGCTGAATAGCGCGTTCGCCGCTGGTCAGTTCACGGCGGGTCGGCACGTTAAAGACCATTTTGCGCAGTGGACGACGCGGTTCAACTTTATTGCTCTTCAGCTGATCGAAGCTGTAAAGCGTCTCTTTTGAGGTTTCCACCGCCTGGCGCACTTTCCAGTAAGTGTTGCGGCCCTTCACGTGCAGCTCGGTGAGGAAGCAGACCGCTTCCATCGAGCCGGTATCGTTCAGGGTATTGATTGTCTTCTGGATCACCTGTTTGTACTGGCGTTCGTCCAGTTCACGCTCTTTGCCGCAGCCGATCAATAAAATGCGCTCGGAGAGGATATTCGGCACATGATGCAGCAGCAGCGTCTGGCCAACTTTTCCTTCCAGCTCGCCCCGACGCAGCAGGGCGCTGATGTAGCCGTCGCTGATTTTATCCAGCTGTTCAGCAATGGGTGACAGCCTGCGCGGCTCAAACACGCCTACAACAATGCAGGCACTGCGCTGCTTTTCCGGGCTACCGCTTTTTACACTGAACTCCATGCACTCTCCTGAATCTTAAAGACAACGGCGCTTGCTGCGGCTAGAATATAGCGCTTGTTAACCGCATCAGGCCGGGGCAACGCGCCGTGTAGCGTTACGGGCGTCAGATTTTGTTCGGGTGATGCCCCTTAGGAATAATCGGGTAAACGTTTTTTTTTGCATCACCGGAACACGATTATTGTCATACTAGTTTAGCTACGACCGAGGCCATTGATGAGAAAAAATGGCGTATAAGCGATGAAACTATCGATTTTCCTGCAAAAAGACAAGTTTTCACAGGCGTATTCAGCGTGATTATCATTAGATATCTGGTAAGAGAGACGCTCAAAAGCCAGCTGGCTATCCTCTTTATTCTGCTACTGATCTTCTTTTGTCAGAAGTTAGTCAGGATCCTGGGAGCCGCGGCGGATGGCGAAATTCCCACAAATTTAGTTCTGACCCTGTTAGGTCTTGGCGTTTCAGAGATGGCGCAGCTCATTCTGCCGTTAAGCCTCTTTTTGGCCATTTTGATGACGCTTGGCCGCCTGTACACCGAGAGTGAAATCACCGTGATGCATGCCTGCGGCCTGAGCAAGGCCGTCCTGGTGAAAGCAGCCATGGTGCTGATGGTGTTCACGGCGGTAGTCGCTGCGGCGAACGTCGCCTGGCTTGGGCCATGGTCGGCGCGTTATCAAAACGAGGTGACAAAGAACGCCAAGGCTAACCCGGGCGCGGCCGCGCTGGCCGCCGGACAGTTCCAGCAGTCGGGCGACGGCCAGTCAGTGCTGTTTATCGAAAACGTTAAGGGGAACAACTTCGGCAACGTTTTCCTGGCGCAGCTACGGCCTAAAGGCAATGCTCGTCCTTCCGTGGTCATGGCCGATAAAGGTCATATGACGCAGCGTGCCGACGGTTCGCAGGTGGTGACGCTGGATAAAGGCACTCGCTTTGAGGGCACGGCGCTGCTGCGCGATTTCCGCATCACCGATTTCCAGAACTACCAGGCCATCGTTGGGCACCAGGAAGTGCTGCTGGATCCTAACGATGCCGAGCAGATGAACTTCAGCGCGCTGCACCATTCCGATCGGCCGGAGTTCCGCAGCGAACTGCACTGGCGCTTTACGCTGGTGTTCTCGGTGCTGGTAATGGCGCTGATGGTGGTGCCGCTCAGCGTGGTGAATCCGCGCCAGGGGCGCGTGCTCTCTATGCTTCCTGCGATGCTGCTTTATCTGGTCTTCTTCCTGCTGCAAAGCTCGCTGCGCTCCAGCGGTTCAAAAGGGCGCCTCGACCCGGCTATCTGGATGTGGGTAGTAAACCTCTCTTATCTGGCGCTGGCGATTGTCCTTAACCTGTGGGATACGGTGCCGATGCGCCGCCTGCGCGCCCGTTTCACCCGGGGAGGATTGGTCTGATGTTTGGCGTTCTCGACAGATATATCGGTAAAACGATTTTCAATACCATTATGGCGACGCTGTTTATGCTGGTGTCGCTCTCCGGCATCATCAAGTTTGTCGATCAGCTACGGAAAACGGGGCAGGGTGACTATACCGTTTTAGGCGCAGGGCTCTACACCCTCCTCAGCGTGCCAAAGGATATTGAAATCTTCTTCCCGATGGCGGCATTGCTGGGGGCCTTGCTGGGCCTGGGCACGCTGGCGCAGCGCAGCGAGCTGGTGGTGATGCAGGCCTCCGGCTTTACCCGCATGCAGATTGCCGCTTCGGTGATGAAAACGGCGATCCCGCTGGTATTGCTGACCATGGCTATTGGCGAGTTTGTGGCGCCACAGGGTGAGCAGATGGCGCGTAACTATCGCGCGCAGCAGCTGGTGGGCGGTTCGCTGCTTTCCACCCAGAACGGACTGTGGGCGAAAGATGGTGATAACTTTATCTTTATCGAAAGCCTGAAGGACAACAGCGAGCTGAGCGGTATCAGCATTTATAACTTTACCAAAGAGCGCCGCCTGCAGTCGGTGCGCTACGCTGCTTCTGCTAAATATAATAAAGAGAAAAAAGAGTGGGATTTGTCGGAAGTGGACGAATCTGATCTCACCAATCCGCAGCAGGTGACGGGCAGCCAGACGCTGACCGGCGAATGGAAAACCTCGCTGACGCCGGACAAGCTGGGCGTAGTGGCGCTGGATCCGGACGCGTTATCGATCAGCGGCCTGTATAACTACACCAAATATCTTAA
>NZ_DALZCD010000328.1:0-4247 GCF_031978025.1 Erwinia sp. | reverse complement strand
GCCAGCGCAATAACGGTGATAACCGGCAGACCAACAGCGGTCAGCAAAAAGCCGAGCGCGGCGATCCAGACGTGTTCCCCGGACTGAATACCCACCATCGGCGGGAAAATAATGTTACCGGCACCTACAAACAGGGCAAATGTCATAAAGCCCAGCGCGAGGATGTCTTTAGAAGTTAAACGATTTGTCATAAGAAGCGGGTTTGCCTGTACTGATGTTGAGTGAAATCGTGATGTCGGTTCTGTTTCCCCGAGCGCCTTTCGCATCCGAGCCGTTATCAAGGCAACTTATCGCCTGAGGGCTATATCGGCACATTTGCGCTATTTATGATCTTTTATACGGGGAATAAATAAAACGGCGGTAAGTAAAACGTTTATAGCGGGGAAAGGCAATACGGGATCGAGAAAGCAGAGTGATATAGCGTAGAAAAAGCTTAAGCCAGATAATCACTTCAGATTACTGGCGAGATGCCTTACATGATTTGTATTTTTTTTATGCTTCCGGGCGGTATTTTCTGCATTATTTGCTTTGAAGGCCGAAAAGGCGCGTATCACCGCGCCTTTTCTCACTTTTGCCTGATTTACCAGACCTGTTTAGCGATATCCACAACCAGGCGCAGCTTGGCCCACTGCTGCTCTTCGGTCAGGCTGTTGCCCTCTTCCGTTGAGGCGAAACCACACTGCGGGCTGAGGCAAATCTGCTCCAGGCTGACGTACTGCGCGGCTTCTGCAATACGCTTTTTCACCGTTTCCGGATCTTCCAGTTCGCCGGTTTTTGTGGTTACCAGTCCCAGTACCACCTGCTGTTTGCCCGGCCTGATAAAGCGCAACGGCTCAAATCCACCGGAACGTTCGTTATCGTACTCGAGGAAGAAAGCGTCAATATTGACGGTGCCGAACAGAATTTCCGCGACGGGCTCATAGCCACCTTCGGAAATCCAGGTTGAGCGGAAATTACCGCGGCAGACATGCAGACCCACGATCATGTCATCCGGCTTGCCTTCCAGCGCCTTATTCAGGACCTGAGCATAGGTATTAGCCAGCGCCTGCGGATCGTCCCCGCGTTCACGGATCTGCTGCTTCTGGTCTTCCGAGCACAGGTAAGCCCAGACGGTATCGTCCAGCTGAAGATAGCGACAGCCAGCGTCATAAAAACCTTTAATCGCGTCACGATAAGTCAGGGCCAGATCGGTGAAGTACTCTTCCAAATCCGGATAAACGTTGGCGTCAATAACCTTACGGCCGCCGCGGAAGTGCAGCACGCTTGGGCTTGGGATAGTCATTTTAGGGATTGCGTCACCGCAGATGCTTTTCAGGAAGCGGAAGTCTTCCAGCATCGGATGGTTACTGAACCCCAGCTTGCCGGTGACCTTAACGCCGCGGGCTTTGGTTTGCACACCGTTGAACTGGATCCCCTGCTCGGCTTCGTAACGTTCCACGCCGTCCAGACCGTCAAAGAAATCGAAGTGCCACCATGCGCGGCGGAATTCGCCATCGGTAACCACTTTCAGGCCACTGGCACGCTGCTGCGCGACCACTTCACGAATAGCTTCGTCTTCAGTCTGGCGCAGGGTGGCGGCGTCGATTTCGCCCGCCTGAAATTGCTCGCGGGCCTGTTTGATAGCGGCAGGGCGCAAAAAACTGCCTACAACTTCGGCGCGGTATTGGGCTGAATCTCTTTGCATGATCGGTCACTCCTGGCCTGCGCAGCGGCGCATAATGTCATGATGAAATAATTACTGTTCGTTACTTGAGACATCTGGATGTCTAAATGGCTGGAAGTAAGAGTGGCATGAGAAGGATGCTGTGGCAAACGAGGAAATTTCACCACACTTGAAAAAAATTCATGTTAACGGCGTAAGGCGTCTTTGCGCATAAAAAGCGGCAAACCAGCCTGGAGAAGAGTGTCCGCTCACTCTGGTAGAAAAAGACCCGATAGCGCTAAACGGAAACGCTTGTGCCGCGTCATCCCTAAAAGCGTAAATCCGCCCCGCTCGCCCCCACACAGGTTGGTTAACACAAGTCTGCAAAACAGGCCTCGTGTGGTTGCCTTTAAGGGCATAAACCTGAAAAACAGGCCCGGAACGGTGGCTTAAAGGCGCAAAAAGTGAAAAACAGCTCTTTATATGCCTCTTAAGGGAAGACAAACCTGCCCCAATACGGATGTCTTAAGAAGCGTAAGCTTGCAAAACAGTTCCCCTACGGTTGCCTTTAAAGGGTATGAGCATGATAAACGGCTCCGGCAGGCATGTCTTAAAGGTGAGGGCCTGCCAGGCCGAGCGACAGAATGGTGTTAAGAAGGATGTAAGGACCCGTCGAAAGAATAGCCGATAGTGACAGAGTGCTGATCAGTTCTCCACCATCGCTCTGGCCAGCTTTAACTGCTCATCGGACAGCGGCAGATAGCCAGCCTGCGTCACCAGCGCCTGCCCCTGTGTCGACAGCGCCTGCCGTAAGAAAGCTTTCGTCAGCTGTTCCAGCGGCTGGCCCGGCGCTTTATTAACATAAATATAAAGCGGACGCGCATAGGGGTAACGGCCGCTACGGATATTTTCTACCGTGGGCGCGATTCCACTGGTGCCGTCACGCACGATCGGCAGCGTTTTTACCCCGGTCATGTGCGCGCCCATACTGGCGTAACCGATGCCGTTCAGCGTACTGGCCACCGCCTGAATCACGGCGGCGGAACCGGGATATTCGCCCACGTCGTTACGAAAATCCCCGTTGCACAGGGCCTGCTGGCGGAAGAATCCCCAGGTCCCGGAAGCCGAATTGCGGCCAAAGCGCTGCATGGGACGCTGCGCCCATTCACCCTGCTTTAGCTGGAGATCGCCCCAGTTGTGCACGACAAAGGTCGCGCCGCAGCGGCGGGTTACGGAGAAAATAGCGTCGAGCTGCTGAGCGTTAATGCCCTGCAGCGGATTATCCTGATTCACCACCACGACCAACGCGTCCATTGCCACCGGCACGGCCAGTGGCGCATAACCATAGTGGCTTTCAAACAGCTGGCGTTCTACCGCCTGCATAGGACGGCTCATTGCGCCAAGCTGCGCGGCGCCTGCTGCCAGTGCAGTAGGTGCAGTCGACGATCCTGCTGCCTGAATCTGGACATTGACGCCCGGATAATGGCGATTAAAACTCTCGCCCCAGAGCGTCATCAGCGTTCCCAGCGTATCCGATCCCACGCTGCTGAGGTTGCCTGCGAGCATCGCGTCGTTCGCGCCTGTTGCCGAGCCGCACAGCAGCATCAGCACAAAAACCCACTTTTTCATTTTCTTATCCACCCGCTCAATGGACCGCATTCTGAGCCAGTTCACCGTTGACGATCAACCTTGCAGGCAACGAGAAGCTAAAACAGGTCTCTTTACCCGGCTGGCTGGTAATCTCCAGCCGGGCGTGATGATGGCTGAGCGCGTGCTTGACGATAGCCAGCCCCAGCCCGCTGCCGCCTGTCTGCCGCGAGCGCGCTTTATCAACACGATAAAAACGCTCGGTCAGGCGAGGGATATGCTCCGCAGCAATGCCGGGGCCGTTGTCACAGACCTTAAATTGCGCCCCGTGCGGCGTTTTTTTCCAGCTGACGGTAATCCGCGTGCCGTCTGGCGTGTGGTTGACAGCGTTATAGACAAGGTTAGAAATGGCGCTGCGCAACTGCTCATCATTGCCAAATACCCGCAGCTGCGGATCGGCGGAGAAATGAATGTCGTGCCGGTTCTGGCTGAGCGTTTCTGCCTCGCGCTGTAGCAGCCGCAGCATCAGCGGCACATCAACCTTTTCCTGTAAATTGAGCGCGGGCGCGGCTTCGATACGCGACAGCGTCAGCAGCTGCTTAACCAGCGCATCCATGCGGCGGGTTTGCTCCTGCATGGTATGCAGCGCCTTATCACGTGACGGGCCTTCCAGCACCGCATCGCTCATCATTTCCAGATACCCCTGGAGCACGGTAAGCGGCGTGCGCAGCTCGTGGCTGACGTTGGCGAAAAAGTTACGGCGCGCGCCTTCCAGCTGATGCATCTGTGTGACGTCACGCGCCACCAGCAGCCACTGCCCTTCGCTATAGGGCATCACGCGGAACTCCAGATGGCGATGGCTGTTCAGGACCAGAGTCAACGGTCGCGAGAAGTCGTGCTGGCGCAAATAGAGGGTGAATTCAGGATAGCGCAGCAGGTTAAGGATATTTTGCCCGTTATCTTCCGGCCAGCGCAGCCCCAGCATCTGTTGCGCCAGACCGTTGCACCAAAAAATCGT
>NZ_DALZCD010000327.1:0-4284 GCF_031978025.1 Erwinia sp. | reverse complement strand
TGAGCCGCTGACCGTAAGTCGTTGTGCCGTCTCAGTGGTTGCGCATTATAGGGAGGCGCCGGGGAAAGGCAAGCGTAAAAACAAACTTTTTTATCGTTCGCTCTCTTTTTGCTCGCAACGCTGCTTTTTAGCGCTTTTTGATCCGCGAAGGCAGGTCAGCAAGGCTATCTATTACCCAATCTGCTGCATTTTCGCCCTCTTCGGTCACTGGCTTGCCGCTGCGTACTAACACCTTTGTTCCCACACCGGCCGCTTTACCGGCCAGCAGGTCATCAATCTTGTCACCTACTATATAAGAAGCGGCCATATCAATATTCAGCTCCTTTTGCGCAGAGAGCAGCATTCCCGGCTGAGGTTTACGGCAGTCGCATTCCTGACGGTACTCTTCTACCGTTCCTTCTGGATGGTGAGGACAATAATAGATACCGTCCAGATCGACTTCGCGATCGGCCAGCGACCAGTCCATCCACTCCGTTAACTGCATAAAGGTATCTTCCGTAAAGAGGCCGCGAGCGATACCAGACTGGTTGGTGACTATCACCAGCGCGAAGCCCATCTTCTTCAGCTCTTGCATCGCTTCGATAACGCCATCGATAAACTGGAAATTGTCGATCTCATGGACATAACCGCGGTCGATATTCATGGTACCGTCACGGTCGAGAAATATTGCGGGGACTTTGTTCGTCACGTGGAAACTCCTGCTACTAATGTTAACGGAGAGTATCGCACGTTTGCATCGGCAGAGAGAATGCTCCTTAAGCGCGCATTGCATTGATTCAGACGTCTGGATGCCTTACCATCCACTCGCAATGCTCTGCAGGAAAGCGGAGAGGACTTTTTGCCACGGCTCACTCTATTACGATAATAAAATGATAAAACTTCAAAATATTAGCAAAGTGTTCCGACAGGGCACCCGCACGATAACCGCGCTGTCGGATGTCAGCCTGGATGTGCCCGCCGGACAAATTTATGGCGTTATCGGCTCGTCCGGCGCCGGGAAAAGCACGCTAATTCGCTGCGTGAATCTGCTTGAGCGCCCTACTTCAGGCACCGTTTTAGTCGACGGCCAGAATCTGACAACCTTTTCAGAAAGCCAACTGACTCAGGCGCGCCGTCAGATCGGCATGATCTTTCAGCACTTTAATCTGCTGAACTCCCGCACCGTCGCCGGCAATGTCGCTCTGCCGCTCGAGTTGGGCAAGCTTTCTCGCCGCGAGATCGATGCGCGAGTCGACGAGCTGCTGGAGCTGGTTGGTCTGGCGGATAAAAAGGATGCCTGGCCTGCCAATCTTTCCGGCGGGCAAAAACAGCGTGTCGCTATTGCCCGCGCGCTGGCAACCAATCCTAAGGTGCTCCTGTGCGATGAGGCCACCAGCGCCCTTGACCCGGCGACAACCAGAGCGATTCTGGAACTGTTGAAGGATATCAACCGTCGCCTGGGGATCACTATTCTGTTAATCACGCACGAAATGGACGTAGTGAAGCGCATCTGCGATCGCGTTGCCGTGATCAGTAACGGCAAGCTGATTGAACAGGACACGGTAAGCGAGGTCTTTTCTCATCCCAAGACGCCTCTGGCGCAGCAATTTATTCAGTCTACCCTGCATCTTGATGTGCCGGATGATTATGCGGCGCGCCTGTCGGCGACGGCGAAACCGGAAAACGTTCCTTTATTACGTCTGGAATTTACCGGCAAGTCTGTAGATGCCCCGCTACTGTCGGAAGCGGCTCGTCATTTTAACGTTAATAACAACATTATCAGTGCGCAGATGGATTATGCGGGTGGCGTCAAGTTCGGCATTATGCTGGCGGAGATGCACGGCGAGGCGGCTGATACGCAGAAAGCGATCGCTTTTCTGCAGGAACACCATGTAAAGGTAGAGGTATTAGGTTATGTCTGAGGCGATGATTTTGCTGCTCTGCCGGGGCGTATGGGAAACGCTGGTCATGACTTTTGTTTCCGGTTTCTTCGGTTTCGTGCTTGGATTGCCGCTTGGCGTGCTGCTTTATGTCACGCGTCCGGGTCAGATCATCGAAAACCGCGGGCTCTATCGCTTTTTATCCGCGCTGGTTAATATTTTCCGCGCGATCCCTTTCATTATCCTGTTGGTTTGGATGATCCCGTTTACGCGTATGATTGTCGGCACTTCAATTGGTCTGCAGGCGGCTATCGTGCCATTAACCATCGGCGCCGCGCCTTTTATTGCGCGAATGGTTGAAAATACGCTGCTGGAACTGCCGCATGGCCTGATTGAGGCTTCACGAGCAATGGGCGCGACGCCACTTCAGATTGTTAAAAAAGTCCTGTTGCCGGAAGCCCTTCCCGGGCTAATCAATGCGGCGACCATTACGCTTATTACGCTGGTCGGCTATTCGGCTATGGGCGGCGCCGTCGGCGCGGGCGGCCTTGGGCAAATCGGTATTCAGTACGGCTATATCGGCTACAACGCCACGGTGATGAATACCGTATTGGTACTGTTAGTGGTTCTGGTTTATTTGATTCAGTTCTGTGGCGACCGCATTGTTCGTGCCGTCACCCACAAGTAAATAATGGTTCTTACAGATTAAGGAAAGGGTATGTTTAATTTTAAAACGATTGCCGCTGTAGGTGCGCTGATTGGGTCTCTGGCGCTGGTCGGATGCGATCAGAAAGAGAAAGATCCCAACCATATTAAGGTTGGCGTGATTGTCGGGTCGGAGCAGCAGGTTGCCGAAGTCGCTAAAAAAGTGGCCAAAGACAAATATGGTCTGGATGTGGAGCTGGTGACCTTTAATGATTATGTCCTGCCGAACGAAGCCTTGAGTAAAGGCGATATCGACGTTAATGCTTTCCAGCACAAGCCTTATCTGGATCAGCAGATTAAGGATCGTAATTACAAGCTGGTGCCTGTCGGCAGCACTTTCGTTTACCCAATCGCGGGTTACTCGAAAAAGATCAAATCGCTGGATCAACTGCAAAATGGTGCGCAGGTTGCTATCCCGAACGATCCAACTAACCTGGGTCGCTCGCTGCTGCTGTTGCAGAAAGTGGGCCTGATCAAGCTGAAAGACGGTATTGGCCTGCTGCCGACCGTGCTGGACGTGGTCGATAATCCAAAGAACATCAAGCTGGTCGAGCTGGAAGCGCCACAGCTGCCGCGCTCGCTGGACGACCAGCAAATCGCGGTGGCGGTGATTAATACTACTTACGCCAGCCAGATCAACCTGACGCCGGCGAAAGACGGTATTTTCGTCGAGGACAAAGATTCACCTTATGTGAACCTGATTGTGGCGCGCGAAGATAATAAAGATGCGGAAAACGTGAAAAAATTCGTTGAAGCCTATCAGTCCGATGAAGTCAGCGAAGCTGCTAACAAGATTTTCAACGGTGGCGCGGTAAAAGGCTGGTAATCCTCCGGGCCGGTCATATTGTTACCAACTTAACAAAGCGGGCATTAGCCCGCTTTGTTCATTTATGCACGCTTGTTATTTGCCGCCGGGCTTGCTTCAATAACGCCTCTTTTACCGACAATGAGGATGTTCCCATGCGTGTTGTACCGCTCTGTTTGTTAGCCCTTTCGCTGACAGGGTGTTCATTGCTGCATAAGCCTTATAAGCCCGTCGAGCCTTTTAAGCAGCCTGCACAAACTGAGCCAGTCAGGAGCAAACCCGCGCCGCGTCCCGCGCCGGTAAAACTTTACAGCGATGCCAGCGATCTGGTCAGCAAGCCTTTCCGCGATCTGGGCGAAGTTTATGGCGAAGATTGCCAGAGCAGCAGACAAAGCTCGCCACCTAATATCGCCACTGCCCGTAAGAGATTGCAAATCCACGCCTCCACCCTGAAAGCCAATGCGGTACTGCTGCACAAGTGCGAAATTGTCACCAATCCCCAGGGCTGCTATCGCCAGGCGATTTGCCAGGGTTCTGCCCTGAAAGTCAGCGGCCAATGAGTTTTACCTTCCAGCCAATCGGCACTATCCATTCGCCGTGGAAAGAGAAGTTTGCCGTTCCCCGTCAGCCGGGGCTGATTCAGGACGGCGGCGGCGAGCTGCGGCTGCAGGCGCCTTATAATCAGCCGGAAGCGGTACGCGGGCTGGAAGCGTTCAGCCATCTGTGGCTGCTGTTTGTGTTTCATCAAACGATGGAAGGCGGCTGGCGTCCCACGGTTCGCCCTCCCCGGCTGGGCGGCAATGCGCGAATGGGCGTCTTTGCCACCCGTTCCACCTTTCGTCCTAACCCCATCGGCATGTCGCTGGTAGAGCTGAAAGGCATCCGGACGGGAAAAGGCGAGGTTGTGCTGGAACT
>NZ_DALZCD010000326.1:4083-4289 GCF_031978025.1 Erwinia sp. | reverse complement strand
ATAAAGGCGCCCGGGCCTGTCTGAATGAATCTGCTGTCGCAACCCGCGGAGCCTCTGCCGGTGTTTGTTACTGCCGGTTCTTTACGTGGATGCTCTGGTAGCCGGGTGTGACTGCTTCAAAAAGAGAAGATAAGATTTAAATGCAGCTTAAGGTTAACACTGGCAGCCTGTTCGCTGCCGATGTTTTACGCAGGCGCCTTTCGTAA
>NZ_DALZCD010000326.1:0-3983 GCF_031978025.1 Erwinia sp. | reverse complement strand
ACAGAATGGTTGCGTCAGAAAGGGAAGTTAAGCGTTAAACGTAGCTCGTGGTTAACACTGGCAGCCTGTTCGCTGCCGATGTTTTACGCAGGCGCCTTTCGTAAAGACAGAATGGTTGCGTCAGAAAGGGAAGTTAAGCGTTAAACGTAGCTCGTGGTTAAAGCTGGCAGCCTGTCCGCTGCCGCCCTTCGTGCCGGATTCATCGCCGAGCCAGCAAGAAGTTAAGACTTTGTCGCCTCATCCAGCCAGTCTTTGAAACGGGCGTAGGGCACGTACAGCGAGACATTTTTATACAGCGTTTTGCCGGTTTTAATATCGTTAATACGATTAGAATAGCCGACGATCACGCCTGCGACGGAATCATCGGACGCGTTGTAAACCGCGCCACCGGACATCCCCTGCACCACGCCCGCATCAGAAGCCACCACGACACAGCTCAGCTTGTTCCAGTCATTTTTCAGGCCGGTGTTCACCAGGTTAGTGCCGGTTGAGGCCACCGGCATGGCCGAAATAAAGCTGTAGCCATACAGATTAATTTTATCGCCCATAAAACCGTTACGAAAATGCGGAGCGGGAACGTTGCCGTTTTTATGGTACACCACCGCCAGGTCACATTCAGGATGGCGCGATTTAACGCGATAAAGCGAATATTTCGCCACGTGCGCCGCCGTCAGGCTGTAATCAGCGGTTAAGGGAATAGTGGTGCCCAGCGTGCCCACGCCCAGAATGGTAGGAATGCCGGTGACGGTCATATCCACACGCTTCTCCGCTTCGCTGCTGTACTCATATTTTCCCACTGAGCACCCGGTAATACTCAGCGTCAGCAGGCAAATAGCCAGTCGCATCTTTGCTCCTCGGTAATGAATCGTTCAAGCACAGCTCAATAAACGCCCGTTGCATCCATGATCGAGGTATCGGCCAACACTCGGAAAACTTTACCTATTTAACCGCACTCCGCTTTAAATGATGATCGGATAACTGATAATTTTCAGTAATGGGTGCCGTCTCAATTCGCATAAAATACGGCCATTTTTTACTAAAGTCTGGACCCGTTTTCCTGAAGTATAGACAAAGCCTACCGCCTGAAAATGACACTATTCAGCTAAAATTTGTTTGTAAAACGAACAATAACCCGCGATTGTTGCCTTTCAGGCAAGAGATTGTTGCCTGAGAAGAGGTATAAGTCCCTGATGAGCTGTGGTTTAATCTCTGATGTGATACAGATCAAAATTCACATTTTGTAATACTTTCCTGCCCCGTATTGTCCGCCGAGAGCCGTCGGCGGAAAGATAATTTTTTCTGGAGAAGATGAGATGCCCGTTTCTTTACTGGCATTGGCGTTAAGCGCCTTTGCTATTGGCACCACGGAATTCGTAATTATGGGCCTGCTACCGGAAGTGGCCGGCGATCTCAGGGTGACGATCCCCTCTGCGGGCTGGTTAATCAGCGGCTATGCGCTGGGCGTGGCGATCGGCGCGCCGATTATGGCGCTGCTTACGGCTAAGCTGCCGCGTAAAAAGACGCTGATTTTACTGATGTCGATCTTTATCGTGGGTAACGTGCTTTGCGCACTGGCTTACAGCTACAACCTGCTGATGGCGGCAAGGGTGATTACCGCACTTTGCCACGGCGCATTTTTTGGTATCGGTGCCGTTGTGGCCGCCAGCCTGGTGGCCCCTGATAAGCAGGCATCCGCCGTGGCGCTGATGTTTACCGGCCTGACGCTGGCTAACGTATTGGGCGTGCCGTTGGGCACCTGGTTTGGTCAGCTGTTCGGCTGGCGCGCGACTTTCTGGGGTGTGGCGGTGATAGGCGTGCTGGCATTTATCGCGCTGATAGTCAGCCTGCCAACTAACCGCAACGAGAAGCCGGTCCATCTGGCAAGTGAGATCGGCGCGCTGGCTAACGGCAAGCTGTGGCTGTCGCTGTTGATGACGGTATTTTTCGCCGCCGCTATGTTCGCGCTGTTCAGCTATATTGCGCCGCTGCTGCTCCAGGTTACGGGGATCAGCAACAAAGGCGTCAGCTGGACGCTGTTTTTGATCGGTGGTGGCCTGACGGTCGGCAACATTTTGGGCGGCAGGCTGGCCGACTGGAAAGTCTCCTTCAGTCTGATCCTCAGCTTCTCGCTGATCGCGCTGTTTTCGCTGGCCTTCAGCTGGACCAGCCATGCGCTGTGGCTGGCGGAGATTACCCTGTTCTTATGGGCGATGGCGACGTTCGCCACCGTGCCGGGCCTGCAAATCAACGTTGTTCGCCACGGCAAAGAAGCGCCGAACCTGGTCTCCACGCTGAATATTTCCGCCTTTAACGTCGGCAATGCGTTTGGCGCATGGGCTGGCGGTGCGGTGATTGACGGTGGCTACGGCCTGACTTCCGTCCCGGTTGCCGCTGCCGTACTGGCAGCTATGGGTCTGCTGATTTGCCTGCTGACCTTCCGCCGTAGCCGTGACCAGCGGCAGGCCGCGCGCGCTTAAGCCAGCAAGGCCTCAAGGCGCTGGTTGAACAGGCTGCTATGCTGATGCAGATGCAGGCTGAACGCGTCCACCAGCGCCGAACCAGGGCGGTGCTGCGGCCGGATCAGGCTGACGGTAAAAGGCACTTCAATGCTGAAGCGGCGGATCGCCACGCCGCTGCCTGCATAGTCCAGCGCCGTCAGTGGATTAACTATCGAGACGCCCACACCCGCTCTGACCATGGCGCACACCGAGGCCGCACTGTGCGTCTCCATCACCATCCTGCGCTGCACCCCCTGCTCGCTGAATAACTGATCCAGTAGCTGCCGGTAGCCGTCCGTTTGCGACAGGCTGATAAAGTTTTTGCCGGCAAAATCCTGCGGCGTCAGACAGCTTTTTTCTGCCAGTTCGTCATCCTGCGGCAGCACACACACTTCATTGCCGGTAAAAATCACGCAGCGATCTGTCCCGGCTGGCGTCTGGCTGGTTTCCGTTAAGCCCAAATCGTAACGCTGTGCCGACAGCCACTCCTCCAGCAGCGGTGACTCCTGTGGGATGATATTCAGGCTGACGTCAGGATAGTGCTGTAAAAAAGGCTGACAAAGCAGAGGAAGCAGCGACTGGGAAAACACGGGCAGACAGGCGACCGACAGCTCGCCCTGGCGAAACTGGCGCAAACTTTCCGCCGCGTTGATAATCCTGTCCAGGCCGTACCAGGAGCGCTGGACTTCCTCAAACAGCTTCAGGCCCTGCACGGTAGGGTGCAAACGGCCCCGGATGCGATCGAACAGCTTCAGACCGGTCAACTTTTCCAGCCTCGCCAGTTCGCGACTGACCGTGGGCTGCGAGGTGCTCAACATGGCCGCCGCCTCGGTCAGATTGCCGGTAGTGACGACCGCATGGAAAATTTCGATATGCCGCAGCGTAATACCCGCCATAAGTATCCCCTCAAAAAAGAAGCAGCCATATCATGGATGAATAGCCTTCGCTAAAACAGATATTTTTCATCCTGCCGCCGTTCTGGCGTAATGAGGCGACTACTGACAGGAGAAAGCCCGATGCCACGTCCGCTTAACACCACCGAAACCGCTCTTAACCGTGATAATTTGCTGCAGCTGGCGCGCCAGTATGGCGGCCCCGTCTGGGCTTACGATGCCGACGTCATTGCCGACCGCATCGCGCAGCTGCAGCAGTTTGACGTGGTGCGTTTTGCGCAAAAAGCCTGTTCTAACATCCATATTCTTAAGCTGATGCGCGCAGCAGGCGTCCGTGTCGATTCCGTATCGCTGGGAGAAGTGGAGCGCGCGCTGGCGGCAGGCTTCCAGCCGGGCGGCGAAGAGATTGTCTTTACGGCGGATCTGCTGGATGCGCCCACGCTGGCCCGCCTGACGGAACTGAAAATCCCGGTGAATGCCGGATCGGTCGATATGCTACACCAGCTGGGCGAAGCGTCGCCGGGGCACCGGGTTTGGCTGCGCGTCAATCCGGGATTTGGTCATGGTCACAGCCAAAAAACCAATACCGGCG
>NZ_DALZCD010000325.1:0-4325 GCF_031978025.1 Erwinia sp. | reverse complement strand
AACAACGCTGTTTAGCGGTGGCGTGAGCTTTGACGTGCCGGACGGCTGGGAGCTGGGGCAGGCGGCAGCCAACAAATCCGAATATAAGCTGTTTGACGATCAGCGCAGCATTCAGGATTCGCTCTATACCGTGCATAAAGATTTCCTGATGTTTTTCAGCGATTCCATTCGCGGCCTGCAGCCGGGCGCGCCTGTTGAATTCCGCGGCATCCGAATGGGGACGGTCGCCGAAGTGCCGTTCAAATCAAACAAAGTGGCACAGCAGTTGGGCAATGATTACCGCATCCCGGTTCTGATCCGTATTGAGCCGGATCGTTTCCAGAGTATGTTGGGCAAAGACTTTGATATTGAGCAGCACCTCAAGGACGGCATCAAAGCGGGTCTTCGTGCCTCGCTGAAGTCAGCCAACCTGCTGACCGGTTCGCTTTATATCGATCTGGATTTTGACAGCAATGCCAAACCGTTTAAAGGGCCGGTCTCGTTTGCTGGCTACGAGCTGATCCCAACGACCAGCGGCGGCCTGGCGCAGATCCAACAGAAACTGATGGACACGCTGGACAAGGTCAATTCGCTGCCGCTGAATCCAATGATCAATCAGGCTACGGGCACCTTGAAAGAGAGCCAGCGCACGCTTCGTGAACTGCAAAAAACGTTGGATAACATTAACCAGATTACCGGCAGTCAGTCGATGAAAACGCTACCGGAAGATATGCAGAAAACGTTGCGCGAGCTGAACACCAGCATGAAAGGCTTCCAGCCTGGCGCGCCGGCTTACAACAAGCTGGTCGGTGATATGCAGCAGCTTAATCAGGTCATGCGTGAACTGCAGCCGGTGCTGAAAACGTTGAACAGCAAGAGCAATGCGCTGGTGTTTGAAGCGAAACCCGGCCAGGATCCCCAGCCGAAGAGGGCGAAGTAATGAAAAAATGGCTACCTGTGGCGTTGGCCCTGGCGCTGAGCGCCTGCAGCAGCACGCCCGATACCACGTATTATCAACTGCCTGCTGCGGCTAAGAGCATGGCCGTGAGCAGCGTTGACGCGGCGCGCCCTGCGGTTTTTGTGCAACATGTTTCCGTTCCGGACTATCTGTCCGGTAACGGCCTGGTTTATCAGACCAGTGACGTAAAATATGTGATTGCCACCAATAACCTCTGGGCCAGTCCACTGGATCAGCAGCTACAGCAAACGCTGGTGACCAACCTGAGCGAGGCACTGCCAGGCTCGCTGGTATCGGCTTCGCCGCTGGGCCAGCAACAGGATACGCTCAATGTGACCGTGACCGGCTTCCATGGTCGTTACGACGGCCAGGCAGTGATTAGCGGCGAGTGGGTACTGGAACATCAGGGGCAAATCGTGAAACGCTCGTTTACGCTGGCCCTGCCGCAGAAGGACGATGGCTATGATGCGCTGGTCAGAACGCTGGCGGTGGGATGGCAACAGGAAGCGCAGAATATAGCGAACAGTATTCGCAGCGTTAATTAAAAAAATTCATCATCCGCGTTAAGCCCCGGTTTGTCGACAATCAGAGGATTGCACAGCCGGGGCTTTTTTTATTGCCATACAGCGGCTTATCTGGCTTTCAGAGGCAATTTAAGGCAATAAGTTTTCGTTATCCTCGCACAAATTTATGACATTGGCGTGAAATTTGCGCGTTGATCTCAGGCGAAAATGGCGTTAGAACTAGGGTGTGATTGCGTACGCACTCACTGATTTCTTTCCACCAGATTCCACCTGACCTGAAGAGGGGATTACAGGCATGATGAAGAGACAGAAACGAGATCGGCTCGAACGGGCACATTCCAGAGGTTATCAGGCCGGCATTACCGGGCGCCCTAAAGAAATGTGTCCCTATCAAATGATAGATGCAAGATCTCACTGGTTGGGAGGGTGGCGACAGGCCATGGAGGACAGGACGGTTACTGCGTAATCCGTACTGTTTAATGAAAAGGAAAACCTCCGCCCAGGCGGAGGTTTCGTGTTTCAGGAAGCTTAAAAAGCGGTAGTATCTTTGAACAAACCCACTTTCAGATCGGTAGCCGTATAGATCACGTTACCATCGACCAGCACTTCACCATCAGCCACGCCCATCACCAGTTTGCGGTTAATGACACGCTTAAAATGAATGCGGTACGAAACCTTTTTCGCGGTTGGCAGAACCTGACCGGTAAATTTAACTTCACCCACGCCCAGCGCACGGCCTTTGCCTTCCGCGCCCAGCCAGCCCAGGTAAAAACCTACCAGCTGCCACATTGCGTCAAGACCCAGGCAGCCAGGCATCACCGGATCGCCAATGAAGTGGCAGCCAAAGAACCACAGGTCAGGGTTGATATCCAGCTCCGCTTCCACAAAGCCTTTGCCATAGTTGCCGCCATCTTCGTTCATCTCAATGACGCGATCCATCATCAGCATGTTGCCAGACGGCAACGGCGGGCCTTCGGCACCGAAAAGTTCACCACGACCAGAGGCAATCAGGTCTTCTTTTGAGTAGGATTTGCGTTTATCTACCATGTTCTTAATAAGCCTTATTTTATTGAAGCACGAAGGTTAGCTTACAGCTGTAAGCTGAGCAAGCCCGATTAACGCTGGTTAAACCAGTTCAGCCAGCGCAGTGGCCACGGACGTTGCCGACCTTCCTGTTGGTTTATTTGCGCTATGCGCTCCTGTATCGATCTTAGCAGACAAGGCGCGTCTTCTTTGTCCCATTCGGTTTTGGTCAGCAGAGGAAGCGCTTCCTCTACGCTTTCCACCGCCCAGACATGAAACTTTCCTTCCCGCACCGCATCCACCACTTCCTGCTGCAGACAAAGGTGCCGCACGTTCGCCGCAGGAATAATAATGCCCTGGCTACCGTTAAGCGTGCGCTGGTTACAGATATGGAAGAAACCTTCAATTTTTTCATTCAGGCCGCCGACCGGCTGAACACGACCAAACTGATCTACCGAACCGGTTACGGCAATCTGTTGCGTAATCGGCTGCCCGGCCAGCGCGCTGATCAGGGCGCAGAGTTCCGCCAGCGAGGCGCTGTCTCCATCCACTTCCGAATAGGACTGCTCAAACACAACGGAAGCGGAGAAGGGGAGCTGCTGGTCAAGCTCCAGCTCGGCAATCAACCATGCCTGCATAATCATCATGCCTTTGGCATGGATATTTCCGCCCAGCTCCGCTTTACGCTCCACGTCATGGAATTCGCCGTCGCCAACGTGTACCACGCAGCTGATGCGGGAAGGTTCGCCAAAGGCGCGGGGGTGACCGGGAAATTCGATAACGGAAAGGGCATTAATCTGGCCAATCGCTTCGCCTTCGGTTTCGATCAGGATCTGATCTAGCAGGATTTCGTCACGAATTCGCTCGGCAAGGAAACCTTCGCGCCACTCGCGATTTTCCAGGGCGGCCTGTAAATGCTCGCCGTTAATTACGTTTTCATCGCTGTTAGCCGCCGCTTCCTGAAACTGGCGGGCAAGCCAGACGGGGCAGAGTGGCAGCGTTTCCTGATCGCCGGTATAGCGTACAGCCTCACGTATCAACCCCGGCCAAAGGTCGTCGGCAATCAGCAGATCTTCATCAGTAGCGATAGCCCGCGCCCACTTAATCCACAGGCCGAAGGATTGCTCATCAACAATCTGGATATTGTCTTCAAACTCCGAATAGAAGGCCAGTGCCGCCAGTTCGGGTTCCATTTCCTGAAAATCAGCCAGCGCATCGCGTTCCCCGGTCAGGATGAGCCGAAAATGCAGCGGCATTGGCGGCACGGATACCGGCAACGGGCGGGATTCATCGGGCGAATGCCAGCTAAATTGACGGGTAGTCAGGATCTGTTTTAGCCGCAGCCAGAGCAGCGGCTGAGCCAGCAGGGCGCGTAATGAAAGCAGCAGCGTTCCACCGTTAGCCTTGTGCACCAGACCCGGCTCCAGCGTTAACGTGTTGTTATACTGACGAAAACAACCGAATAACTGTTCTGCTTCAATCCAGTCTGCGCCGTGTATGCCACCCGTTGAGGCAAAATTATCCTGTTCTGATTCTGCCGGACGCCAGCTGACCGCCGCGCCATCGATGTGATAATGACCGCCGTAAAGCGTCTCGTCTTCATCATCAAAACCTGAAATAACGGCCTGCAACAGCGTCTGGTACTCCGGATGCTCCGGCGTTTTGATCAGCATCAGCGGTAATTTTGCCTGGCTGTTCAGCAGCAGGCTCAGCGTATTGAACAGGCGTGGCTGTACTTCGGAAAAGTCACAGGGATCATCAGGAAGCTCGGAAAAAAGCGACTGAACGCTGTCGGTATCAGGCTGCAGGGCGCGCCATTCAAGTTGGTTGTTGATCAAAGT
>NZ_DALZCD010000324.1:1370-4327 GCF_031978025.1 Erwinia sp. | reverse complement strand
GACTTACTTCTCGTTTCGTGACGGCAGGAACGGCCCGCCGCCGCTGACCATTCCCGACAATCAAGGCAGTGAAAAAGTGCTGCTGGCGCTGCCTGCCCGCCGCGGCGGGCGTGATGAAGTCATTTTCAGTGAAACCCCTGACTCGCTGGCGCGCTACCTGACTTTTGAGCAGGAAGTGGACGACTGCAACGCTCTGGCGGTCAGCCCGGCCGCCGTACAGTTCGGCAAGCTGCGCCTGCGCCTGATGCTGGAAAGCGAGCTGAGCGCGGAATGGACGGCGATGGCGGTGGTAAAAGTGCTGGAGAAGCGCAGTAATCAGGTGCGGCTGGAGAGCAGCTATATTCCGCCGGTGCTGAACTGCGGGGCCAGCCCCCAGCTCTGCGATTATCTGAACGATATGCCGGGCCTGCTACAGCAGCGCAGTCAGCAGATTGGGCAACGTCTCCAGCAGCCCGGGCGTTTTAATACCGCTGACATGGTCGACTTTATGCTGCTGGCGCTGGTTAATCACCACCTGGGCCACGTCAGCCATCTGAAAAATCTGCCGCTGCTGCACCCGGAAACGCTTTTCGCTACCTGGCTGGCGTTTGCCTGCGAGCTTTCCACCTATACGCCACAGCGTTTCCCGGACGGCTCGCTGCCGGTTTACGACCATGACGATTTAGCCCGCTGCTTTGGCAAACTCATGCTGATGCTGCGTCAGGGCCTGTCGCAGGTGCTGGAAGAAAATGCCGTGCAGCTGCCGCTGACCGAGCGTTCACACGGCCTCAATGTGGCGACCGTACCGGCAAGTTCGATGGTGCGCGAGTTTGGTTTTGTCCTGGCGGTACGCGCCAGCGTGCCTGTCGATACGCTGCTGACCCATTTCCCGGCGCAGATGAAAGTCGCGCCGGTAACGAAAATTCGCGATCTGGTGCAGCTGCAGCTGCCAGGTATGATCCTGCGCCCGCTGTCGGTCGCTCCACCGCAGATCCCGTGGCACGCCGGTTACAGCTATTTCGAGCTGGACAAGGGCAGCGAGCTTTGGCAGGAAATGGAAAAATCCGGCACCTTTGCCCTGCATCTCGCCGGTGATTTTCCGGGACTCGCTATGGAGTTCTGGGCCATTCGTAGTCATTCCGCCTGACGTCAGGAGCAAGAAACATGCAGCAACGACAGGCCGCCGCACAGGGCGACATTTTTTCGGGCGCGAGCAGCGTTAATCCGCTGGTCGCCGCGGCAAACCCCTTACTGAACGCGATCCCGCAGATCCGTCATTCGGTCACGCACGCCGATCCTGGCGGACTGCGTCAGCGTTTGATTGATGAAATACGCCAGTTTGAAATGCACTGCCAGCGTGCCGGATTGCCTTACGAGGTCATTATCGGTGCGCGTTACTGCCTCTGCACCGCTATTGATGAGGCGGCGGCGTTGACACCGTGGGGCAGCGCCGCCTGGCCAGGGCAGGGCCTGTTGGTGACTTTTCATAACGAAACCTGGGGCGGCGAGAAGTTTTTCCAGCTGCTGGCCAAGCTGTCGCAGAACCCGCGCGAACAGATTGGGCTGCTGGAGCTGATCAACTACTGTCTGCAGCTGGGTTTTGAAGGCCGCTATCGCGTGTTGGATAACGGGCGTTCGCAGCTGGAAACCATCAAAAGCCGCCTGCTGCAAATGATCCGTTCGGTACGTGGTGGCTACCCCCCGCCGCTTTCGCCGCATCCGGAAGATCATCCGGTTACGCGCAGGCTGTGGCGACCGGTAGTGCCGCTGTGGGCCTGCGCCGCGCTGGTAGGTTTTCTGGCCTGTCTGCTTTATATCCTGCTTAACTGGCGGCTGAGCGACGCGACCAGTCCGGTGCTGGCATCGGTCTATCAGACCTCGCTGCCGGAAGTGACCATTCAACATCCTGCGCCGCCTGCGCCTGCTGCGCTGAACCTGAAAGCCTTCCTGAAGCCGGAAATCGACGAAGGGCTGGTGTCGGTGAGAGACGAAGCGGATCAAAGCGTGGTGACGCTGAAAGGCGATGGCCTGTTTACCTCCGCCTCTACAACCGTGCGCGGTCGCTATGAAGAAGTGCTGGACCGCATCGCCCAGGCGATGAACAACGTCAGCGGCCGCATTCTGGTGATTGGCTACAGCGACAATGTGCCGATCCGCAGCGCCCGCTTCGCCTCTAACTACGAGCTGTCGCTGGCAAGGGCAAAATCGGTGCAGGAACGGCTACAGCAGACGCTTAGCCAGCCCGCACGCGTGAAGGCGGAAGGGCGCGGTGAAACCAATCCGCTGGTGCCGAACACTACCGCCGCCAACCGGGCACGCAATCGTCGTGTGGATATCACGCTGCTGGTTTCTCCTGACAACACCCGCGCGGAACTGACGTCGCAGCAAGGAAATTAACGGATGATGAATATTCTGTTTGCCATTATGACCAACCGGCTGATGTGGGGCTTTATCGGCATCACCGCGCTGTCATTCATTATCTGGGTGATCGGGCCGGTTTTCTCTATCGTCGACTCGCGTCCGCTGGAACCGGAAGTTAACCGTCAGATCAGTATCGCGCTACTGTATGTGGCATGGGGCCTGAGCAACGTCGTGCCGCGCCTTTACAATGCCTGGCTGAACCGCAAGCTGATGGGCAGTCTCAATCCGGCAGCGGAAGAGAACGATCCGAACGTTAAGCGTCTGACCAGCGAAGATCGCGTGCTGGCGGAGCGCTTTACCGAAGCCGCCGAGCTGTTGAAAAAAGCGCACTTCAGCCGCGCAGGCAAGCGCCGCTGGACGCAGCGCTTCAGTCGTCAGTACCTTTACCAGCTGCCGTGGTATGTGATTATCGGCGCGCCCGGCGCGGGCAAAACCACCGCGCTGGTCAACTCTGGCCTGCAATTTCCGCTGGCCGACCGCTTCGGTAAAGCCGCGCTGCGCGGTATTGGCGGCACGCGCAACTGTGACTGGTGGTTTACTAACGAGGCCGTGCTGCT
>NZ_DALZCD010000324.1:0-1360 GCF_031978025.1 Erwinia sp. | reverse complement strand
TGCTGCTGGATACGGCGGGCCGTTACACCACGCAAGAGAGCGAGCAGCAACAGGACGCCAGCGAATGGAATAAATTTATCGATCTGCTGCGCAAATATCGCGGTCGTCAGCCCGTTAACGGCGTGATCGTCACCGTCAGCGTGTCCGACCTGCTGACCCAGTCAGCAGAGGCTTCCCGTCAGCAGGCGCTGTCGCTGCGCCAGCGTCTGATGGAGCTGCACGAACAGCTGGGTATTCGTTTCCCGGTGTATGTGCTGGTGACCAAAACCGACCTGCTGAAAGGCTTCCGCGCTTATTTCAGCAAGTTTGATAAAGCGCAGCGCGATCAGGTCTGGGGCTTCACTTTCCCCTGGGAGCAAGCGAAACAGGCCGATTTCGATCTGCTGAGCGCCTTCACCCAGGAATATGCACTGCTGCAACAGCGGCTGGATGCCGGGCTGCCGGATACGCTGATTCAGGAAAGCGATGCGCAAACCCGTGCGGAAAGCTATCTGTTCCCGCAGGAGTTTGCGGCGCTAAGGCCGTTACTCAATGATTATCTGGAGACGGTATTCAGCCGCTCCAATTTCGAAACGCAGTTTTCGCCGCGCGGCATCTACTTTGCCAGCGGCACGCAGGAAGGCCTGCCGTTCGACCGTGTTATGGGCGAGCTGAGCCGTACGCTGCAGCTGCCGGAATCTGACGACGGCAACAGCGGTGCCTGGGACAAAGTGGACAAGGCTGCGCCTATTCCTGGCAACAAAGGCCAGAGCTTCTTCTTAAAGGATCTGCTGCAAAATGTGATCTTTCAGGAAGCGGGCCTGGCGGGCAGCAACCGCTGGTGGGAGCTGCGCAACCGGGCAGTGCTCTGGTCCGGCTATGTGCTGCTGTTGGGCGCGCTGATTATCGCCACGCTGTTGTGGAGCACCAGCTACCGCAATAACAAAGCCTGGCTGGCGGAAGTGCAGGCGAAGGTGCCAACAATTAACGCGCTGGGCCAGAACCTGCAGACCGCCGATCTTTGGGCGCTATTGCCTTATCTGAATGGCGTTTTGCACCTGCCGGACAGCAAAGACTTTGACCTTAACAACCCGCCGATCACGCGCCGAATGGGCCTGTATCGCGGTGAAGAGGTCAGTGACGCCACCCAGGCGCTTTACCAGAAATCCCTGAAGCAGCTGGTCATGCCGCAGGTGGCCCAGCTGATCACCGCCTGGCTGCGAGCGGACAACGGCAGCGATGCGGACTACAGCTACGAAGCGCTGAAGGCTTATCAGATGCTCTATCAGCCGAAGCACTACGACGGCAAGTTCCTGCATGCGTGGGTGATGCTGAATATCGCCCGCAGCCAGCCGCAGAACGTCACGCAGGCGCAGATTAA
>NZ_DALZCD010000323.1:0-4357 GCF_031978025.1 Erwinia sp. | reverse complement strand
CTTCTCGCTATACCACTCAGCGCCGCGAGCCGGATCGGGTAAAAATTCTTTCTGGCGTGTTCGAAGGCGTCACTACCGGTACCAGTATCGGCCTGCTGATTGAAAATACCGATCAGCGCTCGCAGGATTACGGCACCATCAAAGACGTTTTCCGTCCTGGCCACGCCGACTATACCTATGAACAAAAATATGGCCTGCGCGACTATCGCGGCGGCGGACGTTCTTCCGCGCGTGAAACCGCTATGCGCGTGGCGGCCGGTGCTATTGCTAAAAAGTACCTTGCCCTGAAGCACGGCGTGAAGGTACGCGGTTATCTGGCGCAGATCGGCGACGTGGCCTGTGAGCTGAAGGACTGGGATCAGGTAGAGCAGAACCCGTTCTTTTGCCCCGATCCGACCAAAATTGAGGCGCTGGACGAGCTGATGCGTGCGCTGAAGAAAGAGGGCGATTCTATCGGTGCTAAAGTTGCCGTCATGGCGGAAAACGTACCGGTCGGCCTCGGCGAACCCGTTTTCGATCGTCTGGATGCGGATCTGGCTCACGCGCTGATGAGCATCAATGCGGTGAAAGGCGTGGAAATTGGCGACGGTTTTGCCGTGGTCAAGCAGCGCGGTAGCGAACACCGTGACGAAATCCGTGCGGACGGGTTCCAGAGCAACCATGCGGGCGGGATCCTGGGCGGCATCAGCAGCGGGCAGCCGATTCTGGCGACGCTGGCGATGAAACCCACCTCCAGCATTACCGTGCCGGGTAAAACCATTACCCGCACGGGCGAAGAAACCGAAATGATCACTAAAGGCCGTCACGATCCCTGCGTAGGGATCCGCGCTGTGCCGATCGCGGAAGCCATGATGGCGATCGTATTGATGGATCATTTACTGCGTCATCGCGGACAGAATGCGGACGTACAGACGAACATTCCACGCTGGTAATCCTCATGAAAAAGACGCTGTTCGCGCTTTGCGGCCTGCTGCTTAGCGCTTCCACGCTGGCGGCTACGCCCTGGCAATCGATCCAAAATCCGATAAGCGGTGCGCCGCACGCTATCGGATCTTTCGCCAACGGCTGTATTGTCGGTGCACAGGCGCTGCCGTTGAACGACCCGGGCTATCAGGTCATGCGTCAGGATCAGCGTCGTTTTTATGGGCATCCCGATCTGATCCTGTTTATCCAGCGGCTGAGCACTCAGGTGCACAATTTGCAGTTGGGTGAAGTGCTGATCGGCGATATGGGCATGGCGGCGGGTGGCCGCTTCAGCAGCGGCCACGCCAGCCACCAGACCGGGCTGGATGTCGACATCTGGCTCCAGCTGCCTAAAGCACGTTGGACATCGCAGATGCTGCTGAAGCCGCAGCCGCTGGATTTGGTGGCGGCAGACGGCAAAAGCGTGGTGGCGCGTCACTGGCAGCCACAGATCGACAGCCTGATTAAGCTGGCGGCAAAAGATGACGACGTCACGCGTATCTTTGTAAATCCGGCGATTAAAAAACAGCTCTGTGCCGACGCCGGTAGCGATCGCGACTGGCTGCGCAAGGTGCGGCCTTGGTTTGGCCATCGTGCGCATATGCACGTGCGGCTGCGCTGCCCGGTGGGGAGCCTGGCGTGTCAGGATCAGCCCGTGCCGCCGCCGGGAGACGGCTGTGGCGCAGAGCTGGAAAGCTGGTTTGCTCCGCCGAAACCTTCTGGCGCACCGGTAAAACGCGAGCCGCCGCCGTTGCCGCCTGCCTGTCAGGCACTTCTGGATAACCATCAGCTGTAGGAAGAGAAAATGGAATGGTTTGCCGTCAGCCCGCTGCTGCTTGCGCTGCTGTTTTGCATTGCCGTGCTGGCTGCTTTTATTGATTCTATCGCCGGCGGCGGCGGGCTGCTGACCGTCCCGGCGCTGCTGGCGGCCGGGCTCTCTCCGGCTCAGGCGTTGGCAACCAATAAGCTCCAGTCCGTGGGCGGCTCTTTTTCCGCCAGCCTCTATTTTATTCGGCGTAAAGCGGTGGATCTCAAAGCGCAGCGGCTGAATATCCTGATGGCCTTTATCGGCTCGATTATTGGCGCGATGCTGATCCAGCATATTCAGCCAGGGCTGCTGCGCCAGGTACTGCCGCTGCTGATTATCTCGATTGGCCTTTATTTTCTGTTAATGCCTAAGATCGGCGAGGAAGATCGTCATCGTCGCCTGCACGGTCTGCCTTTTGCGCTGGTTGCGGGCGGTTGTGTCGGCTTTTATGACGGTTTTTTCGGCCCGGGTGCCGGTTCTTTCTATGCGCTGGCCTTCGTCACGCTTTGCGGGTTTAACCTGGCGAAATCTACCGCGCACGCCAAGGTGCTGAATTTCACCTCTAACCTGGGCGGCCTGCTGTTTTTTATTTTTGGCGGCAAAGTGGTGTGGGGCACCGGCCTGATTATGCTGATTGGCGCTATTTGCGGCGCACGGCTCGGTGCACGCCTGGTGCTGAGCCGGGGCCAGCAGCTGATCCGCCCGATGGTGGTCACCGTTTCCATTGTCATGAGCGCTAAGCTGCTCTATGACAGCCACGGCGCAGAAATTGCCGACTGGTTTCGCCATCTGTTGAGCTGAATCTTTATCCTGAAGCGTCGTAAGGCGTGAAATTTTTGCAGAAGAGAACAATGCGTACTCACGATTATACGCAGCTGATCGAGATTTTCGATCGCTGCTTCTTTGCCGATTTTCAAACTCGCCTGGTAAAGGGCGATGATGAACCTGTCTACCTTCCGGCTGATGAAGAGGTTAGCTATCACCGTGTGGTGTTCGCCCATGGCTATTACGCCAGCGCGCTGCATGAAATATCCCACTGGTGTATCGCCGGAGCCGAGCGGCGTAAGCAGGTCGATTTCGGCTACTGGTATTGTCCCGATGGCCGCGATGCCATGACACAAAGTCAGTTTGAAGCGGTAGAAGTTAAGCCGCAGGCGCTGGAATGGCTGTTTTGTGTCGCGGCGGGCTTTCCCTTCAACGTAAGTTGTGACAATCTCAATGGCGATTTCGAGCCGGACCGCATTGCGTTCCAGCGCAAGGTACACGCGCAGGTAATGGCTCATCTGGAAAAGGGAATTCCGTCACGGCCAGCCCGTTTTATTACCGAACTGGGTCGCTACTACTCAACACCGCCGCTGACCGCAGCGCAGTTTCCCTGGCCGGAAGATCTCTGACCAGCATGGTAAATAAGGAATTGTATGATCGATGAATTTGAAGCGCGTATCCTGGCCCTGATCGATAACATGGTGGAGAGCGCCAGCGATGACGAGCTGTTCGCCAGCGGCTATCTGCGTGGGCATTTGACGCTGGCCGTAGCGGAAATTGAGCAGTCGGGCGAGCACACGCCGGAAGCGCTGCAAATCCAGGTGTTGAACAGCCTGGAGACGGCAATCCACGCCGGAGAACTTTCCCCACGCGATCAGGCGCTGGTGCTGGGCATGTGGGATAATTTGTTCCTGCAGGCGCGCCATCCTTCCTGAGGCCTGGCGGCCCTGTCAGGCGCTCAAGGCCGTTATGACCGGGCCTGCCACATCGCCCTCTGCCCCCCTTTGATAAGCGGCGGTACCGGCTTTCACCGCATTACCTTTCAGCCGTTGCGCATTCGGTAGCGAGGGGTGGCAGCCGCCAGCCTCTACCGAGCCAGCGGCCTGCCGCTTTTACCGCTTTACCTTTCAGTAATTTGCGCACCCGGTAGCGTTTAAGGGTAGCCGCCAGCCTCTGCCGAGCCAGCGGCCTGACTGCCAACCTGCCGCTTTTACCGCTTTACCTTTCAGCAGCTTGCGCACCCGGTAGCGATTGGGGGTAGCCGCCAGCCTCTGCCGAGCCAGCGGCATGACTGTCAGCCTGCCGCTTTTACCGCTTTACCTTTCAGCAGTTTGCGTACCCAGTAGCGATTGGGATGGGTGGCTGCCAGCGTCTGCCTGTCCAACGGGATTGGCTCGCCACACAGCTCCGCTGCCAGTGCTTCCGCGGCCAGCGGAGCGCTGCATAACCCTCTGGAACCTAGCGCACCCAGCACGAACAGGCCACGCCAGACCGGTGCCGGCTGCGCCGCGGTTTTGTTTTGCGCCAAATCGGCGTACTGCGTCAGCGTTTGCTGATAGTCCGGCAAGGGGCCGAACATCGGCAGATGATCGCGGGTGGCGCAGCGCACGCCGTTGCGGGCACTCCCTGCGCTGACATCAACCTCCCGTGGCCATTCAGCATCCGGCAAGCAGCGGATCAGCCGCTCGCGGTTTTCCTGCTGATCCTCTTCACGATAGGCCGTCGAACTGTCGGCGCGATGGTAGCTTGCACCGATGCAGTGCTGCTGATTATGCGGATTAACCGGTGTCAGATAGCCGTCATAGCACAACACCTGTTTAA
>NZ_DALZCD010000322.1:0-4359 GCF_031978025.1 Erwinia sp. | reverse complement strand
TGGGGCTGGCCGGGGCAGAAATGCAGACTATCCTGAATAACCCGCTTGCCAGCCCGTTCACGCTGGGTGTCTCTTCCGCCGCCGCCTTTGGCGCCGCGCTGGCTATCGTGCTGGGCATCGGTTTGCCCGGCATCCCGGATCAGTGGTTTATCTCTGCCAATGCCTTTATTTTTGCGCTGCTGGCCGCGTTGATGCTAGATGGTGTCACCCGCTGGACACGCGTGGCAACTTCCGGCGTGGTACTGTTCGGCATCGCGCTGGTCTTTACCTTTAACGCACTGGTCTCAATGATGCAGTTTATCGCCAGCGAAGATACGCTGCAGGGCCTGGTCTTCTGGACCATGGGCAGCCTGGCTCGCGCTTCCTGGGAGAAGCTGGGCGTACTGACGCTGGCGCTGCTGATTGTTCTGCCGTTCTCCATGAAGAGTTCATGGAAGCTGACCGCGCTGCGCCTGGGCGAAGATCGTGCCGTCAGTTTTGGTATTGACGTGCGCCGTCTGCGTCTGGGCACGCTGCTGCGTATCAGCGTGCTTTCCGCGCTGGCGGTGGCTTTTGTCGGCCCCATCGGGTTTATCGGCCTGGTCGCGCCGCACATCGCCCGCCTTATTTTTGGCGAGGATCATCGTTTTTACCTGCCAGCCAGCGCGCTGACCGGTGCGCTGGTGCTGTCGATGGCATCAGTGGTGTCGAAAAACCTGGTGCCGGGCGTCATCATTCCTGTCGGCATTGTGACTTCTCTGGTCGGTGTGCCGTTTTTCCTGAGCATTATTCTGCGTCATCGGGGAAGTGTTTGATGGATGGTTTAACAATTAAAGGCTTCAATGCCGGTTATCCTAAGCGCAAAATTATTCGCGATCTGAACGTGCCGTTACTGCCACGCGGCAAGATCACCGTGCTGCTGGGGCCGAACGGCTGCGGGAAATCAACGCTATTGCGCTCAATTGCCGGACTGAATCAGGCACAGGGCGAACTGTGGCTGAACGGGACAGAGCTGCTGAGCCAGCCGTTTGCTCGCCGGGCAGAAAAAGTGGTTTACCTGCCGCAGTCGCTGCCCGCTGGCGTTCACCTGCACGTTCTTGAATCAATTATCGTCGCTCAGCGTGCTTCTGGTACAGGCGGCAACGCGTCGAGCGAGGCGGATGTGATGGCGCTGCTGGAAAGGCTGGGTATTGCGCACCTGGCGCTAAGCTACCTCGATCAGCTTTCTGGTGGTCAGAAGCAGCTGGTCGGCCTGGCGCAGTCGCTAATCCGTCGTCCGGAACTGCTGCTACTGGATGAGCCGCTTAGCGCGTTGGATCTGAACTACCAGTTTCACGTTATGGATTTAGTGCGCCGCGAAACCAGCAAACGAAATATCGTTACCGTGGTGGTAGTGCACGACATTAATATCGCTCTGCGCCATGGCCAACACGTGCTGATGCTGCAAAACGGCGGCCTGATTGCCGACGGCCCGCCGGAAGAGGTGATCACGCCAGAAAGCCTGGCAAAGGTCTATGGCGTACGAGGACGTATAGAGCGCTGTTCGCAGGGAACGCCGCAGGTGCTGATTGACGGGCTGGTCAGCGAGCCGGTTTCCTGAGTCGCTATCGATTGAGATAAAAAAGGCCGGGAAGGTCCCGGCCCTGAAGGATTACGCCAGCAGGTAGCGGGCGTGGAAGCGCAGATGATCTTCCACAAAGCTGGCGATAAAGTAGTAGCTATGATCGTAACCGGGCTGGATGCGCACGGTCAGCGGATAGTTTTTCTCGCGGGCTACCGCTTCCAGCCTCTCCGGACGTAGCTGATCGGCCAGGAACTGATCGCTGTCGCCCTGATCCAGCAGCATCGGCAGCCTGTGCGTAGCCTGCTGCATCAGCAAACAACTGTCCCAGGCTTCCCACTGTGCGCGATCCTCACCCAGATAAGCCGTAAAAGCCTTCTCGCCCCACGGGACCTGGGTAGGATTAACGATGGGCGCAAAAGCAGAGGCCGACACAAAACGCTGCGGATTACGCAGTGCCAGCATCAGCGCACCGTGCCCGCCCATAGAATGCCCCATAACCGCCTGACGATCGCTGACGTTAAAGTTGCCGGCAACCAGCGCGGGCAGTTCTTCCGTCAGGTAGTCATACATGCGGAAATGGGCATCCCATGGCGCCTGGGTAGCATTCAGATAGAATCCGGCACCCTGGCCCAGATCGTAGGCTTCGTTATCAGGCACCACTTCGCCGCGCGGGCTGGTATCCGGCATGACCAGCACCAGGCCCAGCTCCGCCGCTACGCGCTGTGCGCCCGCTTTGGTCGAGAAATTCTCGTCGCTACAGGTCAGACCGGCCAGAAACCACAGTACCGGTGGGGCAGCATCGCCCTGCGGGCCAGGCAAAAAAATGCTGAAGGTCATCGAGCAGTTCAGCGTGGCCGACTGGTGGCGGTAGCGCTGCTGCCAGCCGCCAAACATACGGTGTTCTTCCAGTAACTCCAGGGTGGATGCCATCCTTGTCTCCTTTATTTAGAAAAATGCACCACGGAACGAATGGATTTCCCTTCATGCATCAGATCGAACGCATCGTTGATCTCTTCCAGCGGCATGTTATGAGTGATGAAATCATTCAGCTGGAATTCGCCGTCCAGGTAACGCTGTACGATACCCGGCAGCTGCGAGCGGCCTTTCACGCCGCCAAATGCGGAGCCACGCCAGACGCGTCCGGTAACCAGTTGGAACGGACGGGTAGAAATTTCTTCGCCTGCACCGGCCACGCCGATAATAACCGATTCGCCCCAGCCTTTATGGCAGCATTCCAGGGCAGAACGCATCACGTTAACGTTGCCGATGCACTCAAAGGAGAAATCAACGCCGCCATCGGTCATTTCAACAATGACATCCTGAATCGGCTTATCGTAATCTTTTGGATTAATCAGGTCGGTGGCGCCCAGCTTTCTGGCTAGATCGTACTTGCTGGTGTTGATATCGATGCCGATAATGCGACCCGCTTTCGCCATCTTCGCACCAATAATCGCTGAAAGACCGATGCCGCCCAGGCCAAAGATCGCCACGGTGTCGCCTTCTTTCACTTTTGCCGTATTCATCACCGCACCCATACCGGTGGTGACGCCACAGCCGAGCAGGCAAACTTCTTCCAGCGGCGCTTCTTTACTGATTTTCGCCAGCGAAATTTCCGGAATAACGGTATATTCCGAGAAGGTTGAAGTGCCCATATAATGGAAAATTGGCTTACCGTCCTTAAAGAAACGGGTGGTACCGTCCGGCATCAGGCCTTTGCCCTGAGTGGCACGGATAGCCTGGCACAGGTTGGTTTTGCCGGAGAGGCAGAACTTACATTTGCCGCATTCCGGCGTGTACAGCGGGATAACGTGATCGCCCACTGCCACGCTGGTGACGCCTTCGCCTACCGCTTCCACAATACCGCCGCCTTCGTGACCAAGGATAGCCGGGAAAACGCCCTCAGGATCCTTACCGGACAAAGTATAAGCGTCCGTGTGGCAGACGCCGGTTGCTACGATGCGAACCAGCACTTCGCCTTTCTGTGGCGGCATCAGGTCGACTTCTTCAATCGACAGGGGCTCGCCGGCGGCCCAGGCCACAGCGGCGCGAGTTTTAATCATCTGCATATCAGTGTATTCCTTGTAAGGTGACTTGTTGCCGTTTGGCATGGATTGGCGAGCGGCCTGACGCCGCTCAAACCCTTTAATTATGGCTGAATTTCATCGTCCGGGGAGCGCTCTATAATCAGGTACTTCAGCGCCTTGACGTTGGGGGTAAAGGCTTCCCGACGCCATACCAGATAAGTGGCGGTTTCGCTGATATCTGCAGGCAACGCATGTTTTTGAACCTGTCCCGGTGCGGCTATTTTTTCCAGCACCGATTCCGGCAGAATGGCCAGTCCGGCGCCGCTGGCCACGCAGGCCAGCATGGCGTGATAAGACTGAATTTCCATCCAGGGGCCGGGAGAAGTCCCCGCCTGACGAAACCAGTTTTCTAAACGCTGACGGTAAGAACAGCCGGGGCGGAAAGCAAAAAGCGTATCGCCTGCCGCATCTTCAGGGCGCTGGATTGGCGCATGGCTCAGATGGCTGATCAGCACCATACGCTCGCTAAAGGTTTTGCAGCTGTTCAGCTCATCGGCCACGACCGGGCCTTCGGCCAGCGCGGCTGCCAGCGTCCCTTTGCGCACCTGCTCAATGATTTCGCCGGAGGTGCCGGTTACGAGTGAGAGCGTGACCTCAGGATAGCGTTGATGGTAGGTCGAAAGTAAAGAGGGCAGATGGACAGCGGCGGTGCTTTCCATCGACCCCAGAGCAAAAATGCCGCCAGGCTCGCCGTTGTGCGTCATGGCCAGGGCTTCTTCGCTGAGGGCCAGG
>NZ_DALZCD010000321.1:0-4364 GCF_031978025.1 Erwinia sp. | reverse complement strand
ATAAATACCTCTTTCAGCGCGCGGCAGCCTCAGCTCTTTAGCATAAACAGTCGCTGGGGCGATATAAAATAAAGCAGCAATAGCCTGGATACCTCAATCTTTTCCACAATCGAAAGCAGCGGCTTACAGCGACATCAGACCCGGCCTGCAGCAAGAAGAAAACGAAAAAAGCAGCGCGCGTAAAAGCTGAGAATTGGTGCCCAATTTCGCATCCTGTCCCGCTGATAAACAGTAAGTAAGCTATTATATTAAGCCTGTATTAATACACCCTGTGCTGATTTTAGTGACGGGTCAATAAGGAATACCTCATGTACACCCCAGTAATGAACGGATACGGCAACACCCTGAAAATAAGTTCAGCTTTTTTTCCTCTGCTTGCGGCCCTGCTGTTTTTGCCCCAGCACGCCTTTGCTGATGTTAAATGCGGTCCTTTTCAACTGGCCGGGCAGACCATGAACGGCAGCTGGTCAACTGTTAATGGCGTCAAAACCCGAAAACAGCAGCTGACCTGGCTGAAACAGAAAGGGGATACCGATAATGTTAAAATGCATTGGATTGTTGCTGCTACAAAATTTCAGGGAGATTATGGAATGACGTACCTGAATAAAGCGGGTAACGCCACGCTGGATGTTGAAGTGCTGCGCAGCAGCCGTAGCCAGATAAAAATTTCAGGTTCGTATGACTGCCATAAGATCGGGTAAGCGCTACTGGTCATTACGATAAGCGGTTCCCCGGATGGGCTGCGCGCTGACTGGCCTGTGTTTAAAATAAGCAGCCTTAACAGTGAGGTAAAGAGATATGCATCGCAGAGAGTTTATCGGTTCTGCAGGTGCACAGGCGGCACTTTCATTCATCTTTTCAAGGCCAACCAGCTGGTGGCACAACAACCTTCAAAACCGCACCTGCCTGATAAATCCTTACTGAAACGTCAAAAAATTGTCATTGGCTAAGGGCAACCTGAAGCCATTGTTCTGGTCACTGCCATCAGCGAAACAACGGGTTAGCCTTTGTTAATAACATTGCGGACAAGGCGCAGTTTTCATATTCAGGCACTACGGCCAGCAGTGAAACAGGTGGTTTTCGCCCTTGTTGATAACATTGCGCACAGGCCCGATCCGAAGCTACGGCTCGACCTGCCGGATAACGACGCGTCAAAGTGGCGTTAACGCAGCCGCACGCCTCGCGCCCTGATAACAGGCGGCCGCTGACGTTTCGTACGCAAGCCGGAGGCGGTAAAAATACCATGTCGCGTTGTATCAAGCCCTGCTGACGGATGGCCAGTTCGATCTGCTCGAGAGTGAAGTCTGTCGTGAGCGCACGCTGATTGGGTTGGCGCACAGGAAGGATAAGCACGTTATTTTTCCAGTCATGAACTGCACTCCACAACTTCTTTTCAGGAGAGTATCGCCCGCCTGAACGAGCAGCGGCGCAGTGCAAATGTGCTGAAGCTGGCGGTAATGCTAAAAGGATCGGTAGACGTCCTGACTCTATGAACGGCACGCCGGCTATGCATCAATATTACGTGCAGCGTCCTCTTGTGATGTGAATGGATGAAACTGGCATGCTGTCGTACATGAGCGGAGAGCGGTCCGGTGAGCCACTAACTTTCGCTATGGTTGGTGAGGTTTCAGCGGCGGGACAGATTGACGGCAGGATTTGGGTAAGGTGTTGGAAGAGGCCCACAAAGGCATGACCCCATAAAAGCGCTACAGGCGCACCCTGACGTTTCGGTAAACGTTTCCGATGCAGCCTGTAGCGTGGGTTGGGGTGACGAAAGCATCGTCGCCCCGTGTTGCATTAAGAGGTGATGGTCACGACTGAAACGTTGGTGGTAACCTGGTTAGTGGTGACGGAAGCATCAACGGCCGCTACCTGTCCCTTAATCAAGCAGCGATACTGTCCGGCATCAGCCGCAGTGACGGCAGCTTTGCTGTAGGTTGCGCTTTTGGCGTTGGTAATATTTGTCCAGGTGGTACCGTTGGTCGATTTCTGCCACTGATAGTTCGCGGCATCCTTAGCTTCTACCGTCAGGTTTAACGTACCGCCCGCGGCAACAGCAACGGTAGCGGCAGGCTGGGTCGCAATCTGCGGCGTAAAGGCGTAGTAAGGCATCGCGTATTCTACCCCGTTGATATTAATACGCATCCACTGCCGCGGTTTGGACTGCTCAACCGGCACGGTGGTGGAAGCCTGAGAACGGGTGCTGATCCCGGCAACATCATCCTGCGCGCCAAAACCGGCCTGGCCATTGTTCATGGACATACGGGCCTCAGCCGGTACGCCGCCATCTGGTGCTGCATTTTGCGTTGCGCCGGATGGCGTGAATATTGCCCAGCTGCCGTTATCACTGCGCATTTCACCGGTGCCGCGAACGTGTACGCCATATTCCCCAAGCGTATCAGGCAGTTTGATCCAAAGACCCGGCAGGACAGCATTATACTGCTGGGTAATATATTGCACCTCGGTAATACCCGGTGAACCCTCCATCCAGTAGGTGACGGCCGGAACCGAGCCTGAACCTCGCGCGACGTGGATATGCAGCGTACCGGCGGAACGGTCACTCTGGATTGGCATGGCGCTATCGCCACCAATGCTACCGTATCCGCTCCGGCAGTCCACTTCGACTTTCCAGTGAGTACCGGTTCTCGGCATCTGGAAGGAGCCGATATTTAACCAGCGCTGGCTGCTGTCAATGGTACCGCGTAGTACACCACTCAGCCACTGCGCGCGCAGCGGATGGTCCAGGTAGGTGCCGTTATTTTGAAACAACGCCATACCCATCTCATATGCGGAGAGTTTGGCTACGATAGCACTGCCATCCGGGTTTTTCGGATAGCTGAACCAGGTCGCACTGCCTGGTGCGGAGGTGCGATCATAATTAACGCCGGTCGGATTAGACCATTGCGACATAATAACGCGTGAATTAAAGAACACGGCATCATAGGTAGATGATTCAATGCTCAGCGCCTCAATCAGCCACTGACCGTTGTTGATATCCATCGGGATGGCGCTGTGCTCAATCCAGCCGTTACGGATCAGGCCCTGACCGTGACGTGGGATCCAGATAGCCGGCGCGTAGCAAAACTGGAAGTTAAATTCTGAAAGCTCAATCGCCGTGGAATGATCCCAGACACCGCTTGGACGGTTGCTCCAGCCTACCTTGATGACCGGGCCTGCGACACGGCTGCAGTACATCTGGGTGAATTTACTGTCAAGGCTGTCAAGATAGTAAATCGATGCTTCGCCCGTGTTGCTGGCTTTAAAATAAGAAACGTTGGCAAAAGTGCCGCCCACGCATTCGTTAGTGATAAAGGGCTGTTTGTTAGACGCGGTATCATTAAACACGCCTACCGTTGCGCCAATCAGCAGGTTGGTCTTTTCATCCTGCTTCACCGTTTGCTGGCCTTCCCATTCAATGCCGTAAACAGAGAAATAGCGGTGATTCAGGGCCAGTACGGCCGAATCTGATTTGTCAGAAATGATACGAGTGCCGATCTGCTTACCAAAGCTGGTAGTCACGCCACGCATCACAAAATCGCCGGCCGCGAAATAGCCACTTGGGTTATAGGGCAGTTCCGCATGATTAGCCGGAATTTTGTCACCGTAGGTACGTAAATCGAGTGGCTTAATCAGATAGGTGCCCACGCCGAAACGGATACCTACCTTAGTGGAAAGACCGCTGGTGAAGCCGCGGGCAAAGCTGCCATTCATAAATTCATACATCGCCTTAACGGCAGGGGCGCAGTCAACCGTGCCGCCCGGTACGGCGCCAAAATCATGTACGGTTAACGCTTCGATATCGCTTTCGCGACGCCAGTGGTATGCGCCGCCGTTACTGGCAATAAAACCGCCATCGTCTGCCGCCGCGACCAGATGACCGGTAAACCAGCCTTCGCCAAAAGTCACCGAGCGGTCGCCGGCAGCAAGGGCATTCCAGGAGCTCAAAAAGACACGTTCACCTTCAGCCGCAGGTTTGCGGGCACGCAGTGCAGCGAAAGAGGCTACTTCATTAAAAATTAGTGTATCAGCCATAATGTTTCCATCCTATGTTAGTGGGTTTTTAACTGTATATCTATACAGTAAAATCACTGTACCCCTCTGGGGGATGAATGGCAATAGTGATTTTAATTATTTATTTCATGCACTTATGGGATTAGCTCGTAACGAGTTAATCAGGCGAGTGATATTAACGCAGTAATATTTCTTATGAATTAAAGGGCGGGTCACCGGGTGGGTAAGGCATTGAGGGGCCATGAGGCCAGAAGAGCAGGGAAATCAAGGAACAAAGAGCTGAGGAGCTAAGCTGATAAAGAGCAGCAGGAAACTAAAAGTGGGCAGAGGACAGTGCCGCGGTAAGGGACTAA
>NZ_DALZCD010000320.1:0-4364 GCF_031978025.1 Erwinia sp. | reverse complement strand
GGGCAGCAGGTGCACGATGTTACCCTGCTTTTTCAAACGCTTGACGGTAACTTCGTCATCAATACGTGCCACCACGACCTGGCCGTTGCGCACGTCCTGCGTTTTGTGAACCGCCAGCAGATCGCCATCCATAATGCCGATATCCTTCATCGACATGCCGCTGACGCGCAGCAGGAAATCCGCACCGGGCTTAAACAGATCGGGATCGACCTGATAGTGGCCCTCAATGTGCTGTTCTGCCAGCAACGGTTCGCCCGCCGCCACGCGGCCAATCAGCGGTAAGCCGTCTTCGTCTTCCATCATCAGGCGAATACCGCGTGACGCACCGGAAACGATTTCGATCACGCCTTTACGCGCCAGCGCCTTCAGGTGTTCTTCAGCCGCATTCGGGGAACGGAAGCCGAGCTGGGCGGCGATCTCTGCCCGTGTCGGCGGCATGCCGGTCTGGTTAATGTGCTGGCGAATCAGGTCATAGACCTGCTGCTGCCTTGCCGTTAGTGCTTTCATCCCGCCCCCTGGTTGTTTATACAGTCGACTGTGAGTATATACAGGTATTTCGTCATTGAAAACCACAAGCCGGATAAAAAACCGTAGTTATAGCTATTTAACTCAGGCGCTAGCGGGAAAGCAGGAGAGTCAGCCAGACAAATACCGCTAACAGGATAGCCAATAGCACCGCCGCCGAACCCATATCTTTGGCGCGGCCGGAAAGCACGTGGTATTCATTGCCCAGTCTGTCGACCACGGCTTCTATGGCGCTGTTGAGGATTTCCACGATAACCACCAGCATAACAGAGCCTATCAGCAATACTCTGGTCACAGGCGTCACGTCCAGCCAGCAGGCAATAATAATCGCGATAACTGCAGCGACCACTTCCTGGCGGAAAGCCGCCTCATGTTGCCAGGCTGCCCGTAATCCTTTCCATGAATACCCCGCAGCTTTTATGATCCGCGTTAAACCCGTGGCGTTATTTGCCATAATCAGGGAACCCTTTGTTCTGTTTAACGTCAATGTCAGGGTAGCGCACATTTTGCAACATCACAGATCTCGTGCACGGATTCTGGTATGCTTGCGGCGCTTTGCTAACAAGAGGCTTTATGTTGTCTATGTCAGGTTGGCGTAATTTATATTACAAACTATTGAATTTTCCAGTAAAAATGCTGGTAAAGAGTAAAGCGATCCCTGCCGAACCGGTTGTTGAACTGGGACTGGATACATCGCGCCCTATTATGTATGTGCTGCCCTACGATTCAAAGGCCGATTTGCTGGCCCTGCGTGAGCAGTGTCACAAAGAGGATCTGCCCGATCCTTTAGACCCGCTGGAGATCGACGGCACGCTGCTGCCCCGCTACGTCTTTATCCATGATGGGCCACGCGTGTTTCCTTATTACGCGGCCAATCCGGAATCCGTAAAGACGTTTCACGACTATCTGGATCTGCATCGCAGCCACCCGCTGCTGGACGTGCAGATGGTCCCCGTATCGATTATGTTTGGTCGGGCGCCAGGACGTGAAGTTCAGGGCGAAAGCCAGCCGCATCTGCGCGTGTTGAACGGCATCCAGAAATTTATCGCCGTCCTGTGGCTGGGCCGCGACAGCTTCGTGCGCTTCTCGCCGATGGTATCGCTGCGCCGTATGGCGACCGAGCACGGCACCGATAAAACTATTGCTCAGAAACTGGCGCGCGTAGCCAGAATGCACTTTGCCCGCCAGCGCCTTGCGGCCATCGGCCCGCGCCTGCCTGTTCGTCAGGATCTGTTCAATAAGCTTCTGCAGTCCAAAGCTATCGCGAAGGCCGTAGAGGACGAAGCGCGCAGCAAGAAAATCTCCCATGAGAAAGCGCAGCAGAATGCGATTGAACTGATGGAAGAAGTGGCGGCTGATTTCTCTTACGAGGCTATCCGTCTTACCGACAGGATCATGGGCTGGACGTGGAGCAAGCTTTATCAGGGCATTAACGTCAACGGCGGCGAACGTGTACGCCAGCTGGCGCAAGATGGCCATGAAATTGTGTATGTGCCGTGCCATCGCAGCCATATGGATTATCTGCTGCTTTCCTACGTCCTTTATCACCAGGGTCTGGTGCCGCCGCATATTGCTGCGGGCATCAATCTGAACTTCTGGCCAGCCGGCCCGATTTTCCGCCGCCTGGGCGCCTTCTTTATTCGCCGTACGTTTAAAGGCAACAAGCTGTACTCTACCGTTTTCCGTGAATATCTGGGCGAGCTGTTCACCCGTGGCTATTCCGTAGAGTATTTTGTGGAAGGCGGTCGTTCCCGTACCGGGCGCCTGCTCGATCCTAAAACCGGCACGCTGTCGATGACTATTCAGGCGATGCTGCGCGGCGGTAACCGACCGATTACGCTGGTACCGATCTATATCGGCTACGAGCACGTCATGGAAGTCGGTACCTATGCGAAAGAGCTGCGTGGCGCGACGAAAGAAAAAGAAGGGTTTATGCAGATGGTGCGTGGGCTGCGCAAGCTGCGTAACCTGGGCCAGGGCTATGTTAACTTCGGCGAACCGCTGCCGCTGGTTGCCTACCTGAATAAACACGTGCCGGAATGGCGTGACTCTATCGATCCGATTGAATCACAGCGTCCGGGCTGGCTGACGCCAGCCGTCAACGACATCGCCCAGCGCGTGATGGTGCGGATCAACAACGCTGGTGCCGCCAACGCCATGAATCTGTGCGTGACGGCCCTGCTGGCTTCGCGCCAGCGTTCGCTCACCCGTGAGCAGCTGGTAGAACAGCTGGACTGTTATATCCAGCTGCTGCGCAACGTGCCTTATTCGCCGGATGCTACCGTGCCGGATATGACGCCAGAAGCCCTGCTGAGTCATGCACTCAGCATGAACAAGTTCGAGATCGAGCAGGATAATATTGGCGAGATCGTCGTTCTGCCGCGCGAGCAGGCGGTCCTGATGACCTATTACCGCAATAACATTCTCCACATGCTGGTGATGCCGTCGGTAATTGCGGTGATCCTGATGCAGCATCAGGAACTCACGCGAGCCGAACTGCTGCGCCAGGTAAGCGTGATTTATCCCATGTTAAAGAGCGAGCTGTTCCTGCACTGGGAAAAAGACGAGCTGCCGGGCGTATTGGATCCGCTGGTCAGTGAAATGGCGCGCCAGGGTCTGTTGACGGCCGATGAGCAGACGCAAACGCTGCGTCTCAGCCCTGCCCGTTTCCATACGCTACAGCTGTTGGCGGCGGGTGTTCGTGAGACGCTGCAGCGTTATGCTATTACCTTCTCTATCCTCAGCGCTAACCCGGCGATTAACCGTGGCACGCTGGAGAAAGAGAGCCGCACGATGGCGCAGCGCCTGTCGGTACTGCACGGCATCAACGCGCCGGAGTTCTTCGACAAGGCGGTATTTTCAACGCTGGTGCTAACGCTGCGTGACGAAGGCTATATCAGCGATACCGGCGATGCGCACTATGCACGCACGCACATGGTTTATCAGCTGCTGGCCGATCTGATCAGTCAGGAAGTACGGATGACCATTGAAAGCGCGCTGACGCACGAGTAACGCAGAGATAAAAAAAGGCCGGTGTACACACACCGGCCTTTTTTATTTGCCCTCGAATCAGGAAAACGGGGCACAGCTTAAAGCGATACCGATAAACAGCATCAGCCCCACATAATTGTTATTCAGAAATCCCCGGAAACAGGCATCACGATCGCGGCCGCTGATCAGCTTCTGCTGATAAATAAACAGTGCGGCCGCGGCCAGCAGCGAACAGTAAAAAGGTGTTCCCAGCTGCATCAGCCAGCCGATTGCGGCCATCAGTATCAGCGTGGCCAGCTGCAACAGGCCGATAATCAGCTTGTCAAAACGGCCAAAAAGAATGGCGGTGGATTTTACGCCAATCTTCAGGTCGTCGTCCCTGTCGACCATTGCATACTGCGTATCGTAAGCTACCGTCCAGCAAATATTGGCGAGAAACACCAGCCAGCAGGCTGGCGGCACGGTTTCACTGACGGCTGCCCACCCCATAGGAATAGCCCAGCCAAATGCTGCGCCCAGCACGACCTGAGGCAGATGGGTGTAGCGCTTCATAAACGGATAGGTCCAGGCCAGTGCCAGACCGCCAAAAGAGAGCAGGATCGTCATCAGATTCATGGTCAGCACCAGGCAAAACGACACCAGCACCAGACCGCCAAATAGGAACTTAGCTTCCGTCGAGGTCACTGCACCACTCGGCAACGGCCGCGAACGGGTACGTTTGACGTGCCCGTCTATCTTACGATCGGCAAAATCATTCACCACGCAGCCTGCCGCGCGCATAAAGAACACGCCGAGCGTAAAGACCACCAGCACCTTGATCGGCGGTACGCGCAGGTCGGCCAGCCACA
>NZ_DALZCD010000319.1:0-4513 GCF_031978025.1 Erwinia sp. | reverse complement strand
AGGTGCAGAGAGGCGGGTATTTTTCCCGGACGCAGGGGCCGGCCTGTTCTGTATCATCGCACGAGTATAAGCCTCCGGAGTGGCCGTTGAATTTGACGAAAATGCGGTGAGCCGCTCTGCTGATGAAGAGCAGGGAACTGCGGCATCCCATACTTCTCTGGTGATTTCCACCTGGGTGTCGACCTCAAAAGCGGGAACGCGTCGCGCTGGCCCGGTGTTTTCCTGCATGTCCGGACCGGACGGAATACGGCTCGCCATATTCCCCAGCGCAGTCCAGTAATGACTGGCCCGGATAAAAATGTTAGCCATAAAGGCTGGGACCTTCAGGACACCGCGTTGCGGAGCCCCTTCGTCCATCATCCAGCGCCCCGCCACAATGGCCGTAACCGCCAGGGCCGTAAACAGGTGGATGGAAGTGTGATTTTCTTCGTCGCCAAGAAACTGCTGCAGGAAAGTCTCATCCGTCCAGCCGGTAACGGTATCCCGGATAAAGGCTGCCAGCCGGGAAACAACGTTTATATTCTCAGGAAGACACCCTGATGCCAGGCCGAGGGCATGCAGTGCTGCGGTATCAATATTCCGTCGTTCAGTCGTTGCGGTATAGAGACTGTTTGCTGCGATAACGAGACGGGCCGGGGTGCCGGGAAGTATTTTAGAAAGGCAGGCAGATAGCATTCTGCTCTCCCCGTATTCTCCCAGAGTACGGACAAACTGCTGAACACCGCGGCGGCAGTCTTCCGTGAACGGAACCCGGGAATCGGCAGCGTCTCCGGCCGAAGATGACGGGGCAGCCTCTTGCTCTTCACGGGGGTCAAACCAGGTCTCATCCATTTCAACGTGGTCGATGGCGTCAAACCAGATATCCCGGTCTTTCGGAGTTGAACTATTCCGGGATATATTGGTTGATAACGCAGATGCAAGTGGGTTTACAGGTAACATATTCTTCCTTGTGTAAGTGACTGTTAAGTTAAGGCTTCTTTTTAACACTGTTGCAAAAATCGTCGTATTGATAATACTCTGCGCCCGTTTTCACCCGTCACCACGCAACTCATGAACATATTTAAAAGCTGGCATTTTCAGCGAGACATCATTCTCTGGGCAGTACGCTGGTGCTGCAAATATGGCATCAGCTATCGTGAGCTGCAGAAGATGCTGGCCGAACGCGGCGTGAATGTCGATCACACGACCCTTTCCCGCTGGGTTCAGCGTTATGCCCCTGAAATGGAAAAACGGCTGCGCTGGTACTGGCGAAACCCTTCCGGTTTCCGCTCATGGCATCTTGATGAAACTTATATCAAAGTTAATGGCCGGTGGGCTTATCTGTACCGGGCCGTTGACAGCACTTGCGTTGTTAAAACAGGAGGGACGGTGTCCGCACGATATTGAACACCGGCAGATAAATTATTGAATGTGATCAAGGAAATCTGAAAAGGATAATCAGCGCCACGCTGGGATTTAAATCCATGAATACGGCTTACGCCAGGATAAAAGGGATTGAAGTGATGCGTGCGCTACGGAAAGGTCAGGCCGGATCATTTTATTTTGGGTATCCTTGGGCGCAATGCCTCTGGTGAGCAGAGTCTTTGAAAGATAAGACCTTTCAGTAATACTAAAGGTTGCCTCATAATGATCTTTGCAACAGTGCCAGCCGGAAGTTGCCATGAATATTCTCTTTAATACGGTGGCCGTTACACAGAATTACTTACAGGCTCTATTCAATGTCCCCTGTGAATAAATTTTTCACTACAGAACCTTCTGGTACATTCTTCTTTTCGATTTGTTCAAGTATTACCCCTTCTCGAGGAAAATTTTCTGCTCTTGCTGTTTGCGGCGTGCTACCAGATATCCCTCTGACTCTAAAATAAGTATTAGGCTTGAATAGCCACTCAGACTCATCTCTTATTAAAGACACTGCATCCGCTAAAAGTGGTGTTGGCTGACCCTTTTCTATTTTATAGATTACAAGTGAATCAATACCAACGTGGTTACTTGTGGAAACCATATGTCTTATAAATCCCTCACTATCGGTAACACTCATAAACGGGCGACCATTAGTAACAATATCATTTACTTTAATTTTACCGTTAGCCCATGGAGATCTAATTCCTTTATGAGACTCATACCATGCCATTCGAAGGAATTCGCTCTTGTACTCAGGTATTTTTCCTGGCGTCATGGCTGATATTAATCCATCATAAACAGATTTTTGCTTATTCGTTAGTTCTCTTCCTTCAATGAGACGTCCGTTTAATTTAAAATTAATCTCATTACTTACCGACAGTTCGCCATTACTATATACACCATTATCACCTTTAACGTGTGTCCATTCTCGCATTGCCTGCCTTTCGTTATCAGCCAGTCGAGAAATAGCCGTTTCATATTGAGTGGCATCAATGTTTAATGATTTTAGATTTATATTATTGTATTCTGGATACAATAAAAACTGTGTATCTGGATTTCCCTCAGTTCTTATTTTCAACATGTCTCCATTATTGCCCTCCACATACATAGTATAACTACAGGGAGAATCGATTCCACGTTTAGCTCGTCCAACACAGGAGGATGTTAAGTGTTCTAAATCAGCTATTTTAGCTGGGGTAAATTTATTTTCTTTGAAAGATATATGTAGGATACCTCCATCTTTCCTCTGCAAGGAAAAAAAATCACCCTGTTGCTGTAACTTAATATATTCCCCTTTTATTTTTATGTATTTATTTACATCTGCATCATACCTTAACCCCTGGTGGTCAGGGGCTGAAAGCTTGCCTGCATTCACCTTTTCAGAAACCATTTCTGGTGAAATAAGATTTTCTAAACTTTCAGATACATGAACCGAGGTTTCCCGCTCAAACAGCCAGCGATTACCATCCCACTCAATCGGATGGCCTGCCTTCTCAGCGAACTTCATGTCATATACTTCGTACAGGACGCCCTGTCCCTGGTGTTTGCTGTTCCTTACGGGAACCATTTCGCCGTTCATTTCAACATACCGTCCCCAAGGATAGTGACCGAAATCACCTATTTTTTCCTGTACATATATATTACCGCCCCCGTAGTAGTTCTGGTTATTGTTTCCTCTCGGGATATAATAAAACCCATCTTCTTTTTTTACTTTTATATCCTTTATAATGTCAATCTGCTTATTACTGAAAGCAGGGTGTTCATTATGCGTGCTGAGATGCCATTTCCGTGATAATGGCTCCATATAAACCGGAACAAGTTCTTTTGTCCCTGATGATTTGTTTACAACGATTTCATATTTACCTGCAGCATTCTGCTGAAGTTCATAGTTTTCACCATGTAGCGTTATCTGTCGTTTTCCCTCACTGATTTCGACGTTAAGTCTCGATGAGTCAAAACTACCCGCATAACGCCATGAAAGATTATTTTCATCAACAATGACTCTTCTCTCCAGCATTTCCGGCTTTACCGCATCAGGATGACATGTAACAAATTCACTCTTTTTTTCAGTTGGTTTCAGATAAACTTTGCGCCCGTTATCATTTATTGCTCCTTTTTCATGCTTCAGCTCCAGCAGAATTTCCTTTCTGATACCGGTGTGCGGGTTACGGGTGAAAAAAGCGGCTCTCTTCTGCTCCGGCAAAGCATGGAGTAGTTCTGACGGTTTCACTTTTCCGGCACTTCCCCGGCGCGTAAAAGTCAGTCCATCCACGTCCAGGGACATTGCCAGCTCCGCAATTAAAAGCCTTCTGAATCGTTCTGCACAGATTTCATCCCCCAGGTTCTGATAATATTCCCGTCGTTTGGCATTCGCTATAAGATTCCCGATTAAGGGCTTAATCCCCAGCGTAAGAATATCAGCAGATATGTTGAGGCCATCAGCAACCCCTCGCGCCTCCGGAGAGGGCCTGCTATCTGGATTGTTGTCATAAATCATACGGAACGGGTTTTCTGCTCTCTGGGCCTGAAATATAAGCAATTTCCCCTGGTTTTCACCCTGCGCATCCAGCACCTCCTCTTCAAATGCACAGTGTTCTTTTATATGCTCTGCTGTTCGCGGGTCATGCTCCGCGACCAGTGCCCGTTTCGTTCGGCTGGAATCCACCTCTTCATTATCAAGACGGGCAGCAACCATCGGCATGCCCGCTGCTTCAGAGCGTAAGAACAATTCAAAGTAGTTACCATCATCTGCAGTCATTTGCCCGTGAGATACCAGATACTGCACCAGGCCGGAAATCAGTGCGTTCTTCTTCTGTTCACTATTAATAATATAACTGTCGCTTTTCAAGTCCCGGAAGATACCTGCCGCCATTGTTGATTCTGTTTCAGCCAGTGGCACTGGCGATGCATCCGCAACCGAAAACCTTAAAGGGTCATGCAGGGCTATAAACTGACCTGTTTCATACAGAGCATTGGCAACCGGGTTCAGCATGGTACTGAAGCCACTACCGCTGTTATCTGAATGCGCTGCATTTTGGGCAAATGAGGGGGCTACGTCTCTGCCGGAACCCAGTGCAGAGTGACCAGATGCTGCAGGAAGAGGATTATCGGC
>NZ_DALZCD010000318.1:0-4525 GCF_031978025.1 Erwinia sp. | reverse complement strand
GCGGGCGAGTCGGACCCGATGCTGATTTACGGCAAGGGCGACGCGCAGCAGGCTTCTGGTGAATAAATAACCGCACCTTTCCAACCGGTTAACGTAAATGGGGGAAATTTTTCCCCCATTTACTTTTCTCTCGCACATAACGTTGAATGTCTTACATTCATCCCCATATACTCAACTACCTGTGGGTAAAACTGCATGCCTGACGATTGCGGTTCCCCTCACCCTGGCGGAAATTAAACTAAGAGAGAGCTCTATGAATCCTGAGCGTTCTGAACGCATTGAAATCCCTGTGTTGCCGTTGCGTGACGTAGTGGTTTATCCGCACATGGTAATTCCGTTGTTTGTAGGCCGTGAAAAATCGATTCGCTGCCTTGAAGCCGCCATGGATCATGACAAAAAGATCATGCTGGTCGCACAGAAAGAGGCTTCAACGGATGAACCTGGCATTAACGATCTCTTCTCTGTAGGGACCGTAGCGTCAATTTTACAGATGCTGAAGCTGCCTGACGGCACGGTAAAAGTGCTGGTCGAAGGGCTGCAGCGCGCGCATATCACCACGCTTGCCGATAACGGCGACCATTTTACGGCTCAGGCGGAATATCTGGCTTCGCCTGAAATTGATGAACGCGAGCAGGAAGTGCTGGTCCGTACGGCGATTAACCAGTTTGAAGGCTATATCAAACTGAACAAAAAAATCCCGCCGGAAGTGCTGACCTCGCTGAACAGCATTGAAGACGCCGCGCGCCTTGCAGATACCGTCGCGGCCCATATGCCGCTGAAGCTGGCCGACAAACAGTCCGTGCTGGAGATGTCTGACGTTAATGAACGTCTGGAATATCTGATGGCGATGATGGAGTCGGAAATCGATCTGCTGCAGGTGGAAAAACGCATTCGTAACCGCGTGAAAAAGCAGATGGAAAAGAGCCAGCGCGAGTACTATCTGAATGAGCAAATGAAGGCCATTCAGAAAGAACTGGGCGAAATGGACGACGCGCCGGATGAAAACGAAGCGCTGAAGCGCAAAATCGACGCGGCAAAAATGCCAAAAGAGGCGCGCGATAAAACCGAAGCCGAGCTGCAGAAGCTGAAAATGATGTCACCTATGTCGGCGGAAGCGACCGTGGTGCGCGGCTATATCGACTGGATGGTGCAGGTGCCGTGGAATGCGCGCAGCAAGGTGAAGAAAGATCTGGTGAAGGCGCAAGAGACGCTGGATATCGATCACTTTGGCCTGGAGCGTGTCAAAGACCGTATTCTGGAATATTTAGCGGTGCAGAGCCGTGTCAGCAAAATCAAGGGGCCGATCCTGTGCCTGGTTGGCCCTCCGGGAGTAGGTAAAACCTCTCTGGGCCAGTCGATCGCTAAGGCGACCGGCCGTAAATATGTGCGTATGGCGCTGGGCGGCGTGCGTGACGAAGCGGAAATCCGCGGGCACCGTCGTACCTATATCGGTTCCATGCCGGGCAAGCTTATCCAGAAAATGGCGAAAGTTGGCGTAAAAAACCCGCTGTTCCTGCTGGATGAGATCGATAAAATGTCTTCGGACATGCGCGGCGACCCGGCTTCGGCCCTGCTGGAAGTGCTGGATCCCGAGCAGAACATTGCTTTTAACGATCACTATCTGGAAGTCGATTACGATCTGTCGGACGTGATGTTTGTGGCGACTTCTAACTCCATGAATATTCCGGCACCGCTGCTGGACCGTATGGAAGTTATCCGCCTGTCGGGCTATACCGAGGACGAAAAGCTTAATATTGCCAAACAGCATTTGCTGCCGAAGCAAATCGAGCGCAATGCCCTCAAAGCGAGCGAGCTGACCGTAGACGACAGCGCGATCGTAGGCATTATTCGTTATTACACCCGTGAAGCGGGCGTACGTAGCCTTGAGCGCGAGCTGTCCAAGCTGTGCCGTAAGGCCGTCAAAACGCTGCTGATGGATAAAAGCGTCACCCATATTGAGATTAATGCCGATAACCTCAAGGATTTCCTGGGCGTGCAGCGTTTCGACTATGGTCGTGCCGACAGCGAAAACCGCGTAGGGCAGGTCACGGGGCTGGCGTGGACGGAAGTGGGCGGCGATCTGCTGACCATCGAAACGGCGTGTGTGCCGGGTAAAGGCAAGTTGACCTACACCGGCTCGCTGGGCGAGGTGATGCAGGAGTCGATTCAGGCGGCCCTGACCGTGGTACGTGCACGTGCAGAAAAGCTGGGTATTAACGGTGACTTCTACGAAAAACGCGATATTCACGTGCACGTGCCGGAAGGCGCCACGCCGAAAGATGGCCCGAGCGCGGGTATTGCGATGTGTACAGCGCTGGTTTCCTGTCTTACCGGTAACCCGGTGCGCGCCGATGTGGCGATGACCGGCGAGATTACGCTTCGCGGCCAGGTTCTACCTATCGGCGGCCTGAAAGAGAAGCTGCTGGCTGCGCATCGCGGCGGGATTAAAACCGTGCTGATTCCGGATGAAAACAAGCGCGATCTGGAAGAAATTCCGGATAACGTGATTGCCGATCTGGACATCCATCCGGTTAAGCGTATCGAAGAAGTGCTGACGCTGGCGCTGCAAAATGCCCCTTACGGCATGCAGGTCGCGACCGCGAAATAGTGATATAAGACAAAAACACCCTAAATCCAGAGCTGGCAGACGAATTCGTACTTGCCAGCTTTTTTTTGTGCCGTTAATTTAGGGGGCTGTTAAGCCGGTGAAGGTCTGAACAGGCTCTGCTTTTACGACTCGACAAACAACGATAACTGATGCGTGTTCGTAACGGGGGAAGCCCGTTTGCGAAGTGAAATAATAAAGAGGGGATGATTGAGTGAATAAGTCACAGTTGATCGACAACATTGCTGCAAACGCTGATATCTCTAAAGCAGCGGCAGGACGTGTGCTGGACGCTTTTATGGAAGCGGTAACCGACTCTCTTAAATCGGGTGATGAAGTGGCGCTGGTAGGATTTGGCACTTTTTCCGTGCGTGAACGTGCGGAACGTAGTGGACGCAACCCGCAAACCGGTAAAGAAATTACTATTCCTGCGGGCAAAGTCCCGGGGTTCCGTGCCGGTAAGGCGCTGAAAGACGCGGTTAATTAACGTCAGGCAGCAATTTCTTCGGTGGAATGAGGACTGTCCTGACGTTCTCATGTACCATACGAGGCACATCACAACATGATGTGCCTTTTTTGTTTCAACGGTCGCAAGAGCCTGATACGCAGCGGCGTGGAGCGCCCCGGGAACGTGGGAAGCAAGCGCAAGGGTTTACATTCATAACACAGCGGAGTGTTGTCACACCATGATGGACAATTTACGCGCGGCGTCGAACCATGTCGTGCTCAAAATTATATTGGGTCTGATCATCCTCTCTTTTGTTCTGACCGGGGTGGGCAACTACCTGATCGGCGGCAATGGAGATTATGCAGCTAAGGTCAATGGTCAGGAAATCAGTCGCGCCCAGTTGGAAAGAGCGTTCAGCAACGAACGTTCGCGCCAGCAGGAAATGCTGGGTGAACAGTTCTCTCAGCTGGCCGGCAATCCTGCTTATCTGCAGCAGATCCGCCAGCAGGCGCTTTCTCAGCTGGTGGATGAGGCGCTGTTGGATCAGTATGCGAAAGATCTGCAGCTGGCAGTGAGCGACGATCAGATCAAGCAGGCTATTTTCAATCAGCCCGCCTTCCAGACTAACGGCAAATTCGATAATGCCCGCTATCTGGCCATTATTAACCAAATGAACCTGACTGCCGATCAGTACGCTCAGGCGCTGCGCAAGCAGCTGACCACGCAGCAGCTGATCGCGGCAGTGACCCGCACCGACTTTATGCTGCCGGGCGAAACCGACTCGCTGGCCGCGCTGGTTTCTCAGGAACGTCTGGTGCGTGAGGCGACGATTAACGTCGCGGCGCTGGCGGCGAAGCAAAACGTCAGCGATGAAGAAGTTAAAAACTATTACGAGCAGAATAAAAACAGCTTTATGGCGCCGGAACAGTTCCGCGTCAGCTATATCAAGCTGGATGCGGCCTCATTGCAAAAAGAGGTCAGCGAGAGTGATATTCAAAGCTGGTATGAGCACCATCAGCAGGATTATACCCAGCCGCAGCGCAGCCGTTTTAGCGTGATCCAAACCAAAACCGAAGCTGATGCACAGGCGGTACTGGACGCGCTGAAAAAAGGCGGTGATTTTGCTGCGCTGGCAAAAGAGAAATCCATCGATCCTATCTCTGCACGTAAAGGTGGTGATATGGGCTGGCTGGAGCCGGATACCACGCCGGACGAGCTGAAGAGCGCTAACCTGACGCAGAAAGGTCAGCTTTCAGGGGTAATCAAATCCTCTGTCGGCTTTATTGTCGCGCGTCTGGACGATGTTAAGCCGCAGCAAATCAAACCGCTTGCTGCCGTACATGACGACATTGCCGCTAAAGTGAAACACGAAACGGCTGTCGACGCTTATTTCAAGCTGCAGCAGAAAGTGAGCGAAGCGGCGAGTAATGATAATGAGTCGCTGGCGGGCGCTGAAGAAGCGGCAGGCGTGA
>NZ_DALZCD010000317.1:0-4557 GCF_031978025.1 Erwinia sp. | reverse complement strand
TACTACCCGCCTTCAGGTTTATCCCGCCGGGCGGGTCAAGCGTGATAATGACGCCACGATGACTGTGCGCCAAATCCGGGTAAAGTTGATAGTTGTCCTCGCTTTTTGCCTGCGCGGAGTCGGTTGGCGAGTCGAAAGCAATCGCGCCATTAACCAGCGCCGCCAGACTTTCCAGCTGCACTTTGGCACCGCTTAAGCCGACATCGGCCTTGACGCCAGAGACGTTCCAGAAGCGGCTCTCTTTTTTCACCAGGTTGGTGAAGCGGCGCTCAATCAGCACATCGACGGTGACGCCCTGATTGCCTGGATTGATGCTGTAATCGTAGACGCGGCCAACCGGGATTTTACGGAAGTAGACCAGCGAGCCGGTATTCAGCGAGCTTAAATCTGTGGCGTGAAGATGGATCATCATCTCGCCCGTGTTCATGCGATATTTTGGCTGCGTATCGAGCGCCACAAAATGATCCTGCGGCTTGCCTTTGCCCGGCATCATGCCGATATAGTTGCCGCCCACCAGCGCATCCAGGCCTGAAACACCCGCCAGCGAAGCTTTCGGCGTCACCAGCCAGAACTGTGTTTGATCGCGCAGCGCGTCCTTCATATCACTCTTGATGCTGGCCTTGATCTTAATCGTGCGCAGATCGTCGGTCATGCTGATGCCCTGCACCAGGCCCACTTCCACCCCCTGATAGCGTACCGGCGTGCGGCCAGGAACAATGCCGTCAGCGGTGACAAAATCGATCGTGACCGTGGTGCCGCGCTCCTGGTAATTGTTCCAGACGAGCCAGCCTGCTATCAGCAGCGCAATCAAAGGCAGCAGCCAGAACGGCGAAATTTTGCGGCGGCTTTTCACGCGTGCGCTAGTCGGTGTAGTCGGCGTTTCCTGTTGCATGTGCATCCCAAAGTAAACGGCTATCCAGCCACTCAACGGCGAGGATAGTAAGAATGACCGCTGAGCCAAAATAGAAGGCAGCCGGTCCCATAGTAAAAGCCAGAAGCTGGTCGCGATTCACCAGCGACATGGTTAAAGAGATAACAAACAGGTCCAGCATAGACCAGCGTCCGACCCAGGTAACCACCCGCAGCAGACGAACACGTGTTTTCAGGCCCTGCTCACATTTAAAATGAATGCTGAGCAGCAGCGTCAGCAGTACGACAACCTTGGTAAAAGGCACCAAAATACTCGCAATAAATACCACAATCGCCACCGGAATATTGCCAGAAGCGAGTGAAAGGATCCCCGAAAGAATCGTATCCTGCTGGCGTGCGCCATTGAGATAAATAACGGAAATCGGCAGCAGATTGGCCGGGATCAATAAGACGATCGCGGAAATCAACGCCGCCCAGGATTTTTGCAGGCTGTGACGGCGACGCAGGCGCAGCGGCGTGTGGCAGCGCGGGCAGCGGCCCCGTTCGTCAGCCAGCCCGGTATGGTGGCAGTTCAGGCATACGCGCAGCTGTTCGGGCGCAACGTTCGGCTGCGGCTGCGGGTAAAAGCGATGCCACAACTGCTCGACATTCATATGGATTATCGTCACCAGGCTCAGCGCCGCCAGCGAGAGAAAAGCCAGCAGGCCGACGCCGGGATTGATATCCGCATAATCCTTTACCTTGATAGAGGCGACGGCGATACCGACCAGGTAGATATCCAGCATCACCCATTCTTTCAGGCGGTCGAGCATCAACAGTACCGGTCGCAGGTTTAAGCCCAGCCGCTCACCGAAAAAAAGCCAGCCAATGGAGGCCACCAGCGTGGCGGGCGCACCGATAGTGCAAAACGCGACCATGGCAGCGGTAATCACGTTGCCCTGCTGCGCCATCTGGACAATACCTTCCAGCAGGCTGGCGCGGATCGTGGTCCCCAGCAGACGAATAGTTAGCAACGGTTCGCTAAAAGCAAAAGGTATCAGTAACAGCATTGTTACAGCCATGGCGGCCAGCCGGGTCATCGACCAGTCGCGCCCGTTCAGGATCCGCGCATTGCAGCGCGGGCAGTGCGCCGACTGATTTGATTTCACATCCGGTAAGGAAAAAAGGGTATCGCATTGCGGACAACGCTGATAACGTGCCTGAGGCAAAATATGGCTGATAGCGTATATTTTCACGAATTATCCGGATTTGCAGGGTACGGTCAGGCAACATCGCTCCGGCGAACCACTCTTACGTTTGCTTTTAAAGCTTCAGACTAACAAGGGTATATTAACTAACGGAATCATTCACCTTGTCCGTCTGGACATTTAATGCTTATTTTATCAGGCGAAGTCATTCCGGACTTCGTGACAAGTTTTAATAATGGTTAAAAAATGACTAAAAAAGAATTTTACTCGGATCTCAATCGTGACTTACGCGCGCTTATCGCTGGCGAAACCAGCTTTCTGGCGGCGATGGGTAACTGCAGCGCGCTGCTGTTCGAGCGTCTGGAAGGCGTCAACTGGGCCGGGTTTTATCTGCTGACGGAAGAGAAGACCCTGGTGCTGGGACCGTTTCAGGGCAAAATCGCCTGCGTACGCATTCCGGTAGGACGCGGCGTCTGCGGCACGGCGGTGGCGGAAAGCGCCGTACAGCGCGTGGATGATGTACATGCTTTTCCCGGCCATATCGCCTGTGACGCGGCCAGCAATGCCGAAATCGTGTTGCCGCTGGTGGTCAATGGCGAGACGATTGGCGTGCTGGATATCGACAGCGTGGAATATCATCGCTTCGATCAGGAAGACGAAACAGGGCTGATCGCGCTGGTTGACGGGCTTTGTGAAGTACTGGCCGGTACGGACGTGGAAAAATTTATTCACATGAAACGCAGCTAAAGTGCTGGATCACGTAGCATTTGCTGATGGTGTCATTATAATGACGCCTGTTCATGCCTGCGCTGGTTGGCAAACCCGTTGTAATCAGGAAATTTCATGGAAAATCAACCCAAGTTGAATAGCAGTAAAGAAGTCATCGCCTTTCTGGCGGAGCGGTTCCCACAGTGCTTCAGTGCTGAAGGCGAAGCGCGACCGCTTAAAATCGGCATCTTTCAGGATTTAGTCGACCGCGTACAGGGCGAAATGGGCCTGAGTAAAACTCAGCTTCGTTCCGCGCTGCGCCTTTATACCTCCAGCTGGCGTTATTTATACGGCATCAAAGCAGGAGCCACCCGTGTTGACCTGGATGGCAACGCCTGCGGCGTGCTGGACGAGCAGCATGTGGAACATGCCCGTAAGCAGCTTGAAGAAGCTAAAGCGCGCGTTCAGGCGCAGCGCGAGCAGCAGCAGGCGAAAAAACGTGAAGCAGGTGAAGAAGCTGCCCCGCGTCGTCCACGCAAGCCGGTTCGTAAACCTTCTGCTGAAGGCGAGCAGCCTCGGGCCGCACGCAGCAAACCGCAGCGTAATCCTGGCCGCGCGCCTTCCGCAGAACGCCAACCACAACGCACGACACCCGTTACGGATACCGCAGCATTGCAGGTGGGTCAAAACATCAAAGTCACGGCAGGCAAAAGTGCGATGGATGCAACCATTCTTGAAATTACAAAAGATGGCGTCCGGGTACAGCTGGCTTCCGGCCTGGCAATGATAGTGCGCGCAGAACACTTGCAGTTCTGATACGGAGGCCAATCAGGGCATGAACAACTTTTTTAAAACCACCGTTATTGCTGCACTGCTGTTTACCGGACATGTTTTCGCTGCCGATGCTATTACTCGCGCCGATCAAATTCCGCAACTTCATCAGGAAGCGCAGCACGCGACCGTTAGCGAGCGTGTGACATCGCGCTTTACGCGTTCTCACTATCGCCAGTTCGACCTGGATAAAGATTTCTCCGCGAAAATTTTCGCCCGCTATCTGAATCTGCTGGATTACAACCACAATGTGCTGCTGGCTTCCGACGTGGCGCAGTACGACACCAAAAAATCCACGCTGGGCGACGAACTCAAATCGGGCCAGCTGGACGTTTTTTATGATTTATACAATCTGGCGCAGAAGCGCCGTTTCGAGCGCTACCAATATGCGCTGACGGTACTGAACAAGCCGATGAATTTTAGCGGTCACGATACGATTGATATCGACCGCAGCAAGGCGCCGTGGCCGCAAACCACCGCCGAGCTGAACCAGCTTTGGGATGCCAAAGTTAAATATGACGAGCTGAGCCTTAAGCTGACGGGCAAAGAGGAAAAGGAGATCCGCGAGGTTCTCACCAAGCGCTATCAGTTTGCTATCCGCCGTCTGGCACAGAGCAACAGCGAGGACGTCTTCCAGTTGGCGATGACCTCGTTCGCGCGTGAAATCGATCCGCATACCAGCTACCTCTCGCCGCGTAACACCGATCAGTTCAACACGGAAATGAGCCTGTCGCTGGAAGGCATTGGCGCCGTGCTGCAAATGGATGATGACTATACCGTGATCAATTCCATGGTTGCGGGCGGCCCGGCAGCTAAAAGCAAATCCATTACCGTTGGCGATCGTATTGTCGGTGTCGGCCAGCCGGGTAAACCCGTTCAGGATGTGATCGGCTGGCGTCTGGATGACGTCGTGGCGCAGATTAAAGGTCCGAAAGGCAGCAAAGTGCGCCTTGAGATCCTG
>NZ_DALZCD010000316.1:0-4587 GCF_031978025.1 Erwinia sp. | reverse complement strand
GAATCTGGCCGGCGTGCGCTGGGCCCGGCCTTATAAATCCGATACTGTTCAGGGCCGTACTCCGACCTCCGTGACCGAAGTTGTGCAGCCAGGCCAGCAGATTTGGGTACGCCAGATGGATACTGCCTGGTGGCTGGCACAGGTGCCGGACGTTAACTCGTCGCTGGTTTCGCTCGACCCGCACAATGGCGCTGTCCGTGCACTGGTCGGCGGCTTCGACTTTAACCTGAGCAAGTTTAACCGCGCGACTCAGGCGCTGCGTCAGGTGGGGTCGAACATCAAACCATTCCTGTATACCGCCGCGATGGATCGCGGACTGACGCTGGCCTCAATTCTGAACGACGTACCGATCTCCCGCTGGGATGCCGGTTCGGGCGCTGACTGGCGGCCAAAAAACTCGCCGGCGACCTACGACGGTCCTATCCGTCTGCGTCAGGGGCTTGGCCAGTCGAAAAACGTGGTGATGGTACGCGCCATGCGTGCGATGGGCGTCGATTACGCCGCACAGTATCTGCAACGTTTTGGCTTCCCTGCACAGAATATCGTGCACACCGAATCGCTGGCGCTGGGCTCCGCGTCGTTTACGCCATTACAGATGGTGCGTGGCTATTCGGTAATGGCCAACGGCGGCTTCCTGGTCGATCCCTTCTTCATCAGCAAAATTGAAGATGAACACGGCAATATGGTGTTTGAAGCCAGGCCGAAAGTAGCCTGCCCGGAATGTCATCTGCCGGTCATTTACGGTGAGACGCAGAAAGCAGTAGCGCTGAATGAAGACAGCGTGGAAAACCCGACGGTGTCGCAGCAGGGGGCTAACGCCGTGGTTCCACAGCCGCAGCTTGAGCAGGTTTCCCAGCCGCCCCAGCAGGATGAGCAGTACGCGCCGCACGTGATCAACACGCCGCTCTCTTTCCTGATTAAAAGCGCGCTGAACTCCAATATCTTTGGCGAACCGGGCTGGATGGGTACCGGCTGGCGTGCGGGGCGCGATCTGAAGCGCAACGATATCGGCGGCAAAACGGGGACCACCAACAGCTCGAAAGATGCCTGGTTCTCAGGTTATGGTCCGGGCGTGGTCACTTCGGTGTGGATTGGATTCGACGATCATCGCCGTGATTTAGGCAGAACCACCGCTTCCGGCGCCATCAAAGATCAGATTTCAGGGTATGAAGGCGGCGCGAAAAGTGCTCAACCGGCCTGGGACGACTACATGAAGCTCGCGCTGGATGGGGTGCCGGTGCAGCCGTTGACGCCGCCGGAAGGCGTGGTGACCGTCACTATCGATCGTCGTACCGGCAAGCTGGCGAATGGCGGTGGCAATACGCGCCAGGAGTACTTTATCAACGGCACACAGCCGACCGAATATTCGGTTCATGATGTGGGCACCACGTTGATGGACAATGGCGAAAGCCACGAGCTGTTCTGATAGCGGCCCGATGCCTGATACCAATAAAAAAGCCCGGTTTTTACCGGGCTTTTCTTTAGCCTGCCTTTACCGTTCGTTTCGCGCCTTAATAGCTCAGGCGCCCCTGACGAATCAACCATTCCCGCACCATAAACAGCGCGCTAACGTTGCGAGCCTCGCAAAAATCAGGCTCAGCCAACAACGCCATCAGGTTATCCAGGGGCCAGCGAACCTGTGGCAGCGGTTCAGGCTCGTCGCCTTCCAGCTGCTCTTCATACAGATTCTCTGCCACGATAATATTCATTTTGCTGGAAAAATAGGACGGTGCCATAGTGAGCTTGCCCAGCCATTCCTGCTGATGCGCGCCAAACCCGACCTCTTCTTTCAGCTCGCGGTTTGCTGCTTCTGCGGGCGTTTCACCCGGATCAATCAGGCCTTTAGGAAATCCCAGCTCATAATTTTCCAGCCCAACCGCATATTCCCGAATAAGAATAAGATGGTTGTCCACAATCGGTACGATCATCACGGCTTCACGTTCGGAAGGCTTCATCCGCTCATAAACACGCTGAACGCCGTTGCTGAACACTAAATCCACGGCCTCCACGGTGAACAGACGCGACCGTGCGACGGTTTCGACATTCAGGATTTTAGGTTTTTGCAGTTGTCCGGTCATAGTGGCCCCAGGGAAAAGCCAAAAAAATGAGCGTAGTAGCTCGCCAGTCGCGGTAAATTTACCGTCAGTCACGCCATTGTGCGGCAGCAGAAGAACGTTGCCAATCATCGCATGAATTATTTTACACCGTTATAACAAACTCACTGTTAAGTAATTAAAAAGTTTTAAAAAAGTCAATGCGTCACAGGTAAAATAGGAATATACCGATATTGCTAACGCAACTGGCTTGTTACCATCTCGGTCGGGGCTTATCTACTATTATTCTAATTTTATGATTTTGCGCGCTATTTTATTGAGCATCGCGGATTGCCAGCGCTGCCTGAAGCCGTCACAATATCGATATAACTATGATTCAGGCCGGTAATTTCCAGCATAATGGCAGGAGCAGGATGGCAGGGAGAAAAGCATGAGCACAATAGTCATTATATTGGCTGTAATGCTGGCCTGTTCAATCGGAGCGGGTTGTTTTTTCTGGTACGCTATGCGGCATCGTCCGCCGTTGGCGAAACCGCTGCCATTCATTAGTCCACCTTTTCGCAAACTGAGCGACGAAGAGCGCAAAGCCGTTGAGCGCTATATCAGTTCTTTAGCGAAGCATCGCAGCATTCCGCTTCCCGGCGGCAACACGCGCGCAACCGATAATCTGGCGCTGACCTCGCAAAGCAGTAATGTCTATCCGATTACCCGCTCTATTACCCGTTACGGTCTTTCCACTGATGAACCCCACAAATGGCGTTACTACCTGGATGCTGTTGAAGTGCATCTGCCGCCGCTCTGGGAACAGTATATTGCCGAAGAAAACTACGTTGAGCTGATCAAAACGCAAACTATTCCGCTGGTCGTCTCGCTCAACGGGCATTCGCTGGTGAACTACGTCTATGAATCGCCCGCATTGGGTACGGTTACGCGGCCTGCGGCGCAAAATGCCTCGATCAGAAAAGAAGAGAGCGAAAATATTGAGCTGCTCAGCGTGCGTAAAGAGACGCGTGAGGAGTATATGCTCAGGCGGCCTGACGGCACGCGCGAGGCGGTAGCCATCAGTCTGGCACTGCTGGTGCTCTTTTTTAGCCTGATTAGCCCAACGGTGATGATGCCGTGGCTGGTAGTGACCGCGCTGACCATCATTCTTATCAGCGGCTGGTCGCTCTGGCGGCGGCCGGGCAAAAAATATCTGCGGGAGATTCATTGCCTGCGCGGCGCGCCTAAACGCTGGGGGCTGTTCGGTGAGTCCAATCAAGGACAGGTCAGCAATATTTCACTGGGCATTATCGATCTGATTTACCCGGCGCACTGGCAGCCTTACGTTGTACACGATTTAGGCCAGCCTACTGAAGTGGATATCTACCTTAATCGTCAGGTCGTGCGTCAGGGCCGCTTCTTGTCGTTACAGGATGAGGTGCGTAACTTTCCTATCCACCGCTGGCGCAAAAATCTGGTGCTGGCAATGGGGTCACTCCTGGTCCTGGCGCTGCTAATATTTCTGGTGCCGCTAAGTATGCCGCTCAAGCTCAGCATCGCCTGGCTGAAAGGTACCGAGAGCGTACAGGTGCACAGCGTCAGCGATCTGGAAAATGTCGCCTTACGCATTGGCGACAGCCTGAAAGTCCACGGGGAAGGCATGTGTTCGGTCCCGTCAACCTATCAGGGCAACCGTAGCTACGCGTTTATGCCTTTCGACTGTTCGGCCGTCTACTGGAATAATGCCGCTCCCCTGCCCCAGCCGCAGTCGGATATTATTGAGAAGGCAACCGCCTTGCTGAGCACTACCAGCCTGCAGTTGCACCCGCAGAACAACACCGACCCCAAGATTAATCCGCAGCTCGCTACCGCTATCCAGAAATCAGGGATGATCCTGCTGGATGACTTTTCCGATATCGTGCTGAAGACTCAGGATTTATGCAGCCAGGAGCAGGATTGTGTCCGGCTGAAAAACGCGCTGGTCAATTTGGGTAATGCCAAGGACTGGGAAACGCTGGTGCGGCGCGCGGATTCCGGCGCGCTGGCAGGGACCAACGTGCTGCTGCGGCCGGTCAGTGCAGAGGCTCTGGAAAACCTGGTTAACACTGCCACCTCTTCGTTTTTCTATCGCGAAACAAGACGCGCCGCAGAAGCGCTTAATAGCCCGCCGCCTGGTGGTTTCCTGATCCTCAGTGATGAAGGCCATCAGCTGGTCAATCAGCAGGCACCCAGCGTTTCCCTGTTCGATTTTAACGCGCCTGACCAGTGGCCAGAGCTGCAACGACTGGCAGGAATGCTGCTGCACACGCCGTTTTCCGCCAGCGGTATCGTGACCAGCGTGACCACAGATGCCAACGGTACGCGCCATATCGCGCTGCACAGCGAGCCGGACGCTACCCGGCTGGGACGCTATCTGGGCACCAGCCTGTTGCTGCTGGTTGTCGCCTTAAGTTTTGTGCTTAACAGCCTGCTGGCCCTCAGACGCATACACCTTAATCGCGTGCGCACTACGGCGATTCAGGACTATTACGATAAGTGTTTCAACCCCGCG
>NZ_DALZCD010000315.1:0-4625 GCF_031978025.1 Erwinia sp. | reverse complement strand
CCAGCCGCAGACCCAGGCGGCTATTTTTACCCGCCACGTCGTCCAGGGAATGTCGCTACAGCAATGCGTCAGCGCGCCGCGCTGGCTGCTGGGCCGTACCTGGGGCCAGGCTTCCGATTCACTGAAGCTGGAAGGCCGTTTTTCTGCCGCTACCTTTACCCGATTGCGCGAGCTGGGGCATGAAGTCGAAGCGCTTGAGGATTTCAGCGAGGCGGTCGGTCATGCGGGCGCGATTGTCCGCCACACCAACGGCATGCTGGAAGGCGCCAGCGATCCTCGCAGTAACGGCAGCGCTGCCGGTTTTTAACAGGAGAAGATGATGAATACCGAGATCGACTGGGCGCTTTACCTCGCTCAAATGGAGCAGGTGCTGGGCGTGCCGATGGACGAAAGCCGCCGCGCCGAGCTGCTGGTGCAGTTTTCACGTATTGCCGGGATGGCCGCGCCGCTCATGGCATTCCCGCTGGATGAACGTCAGGAAATCGCAGGAGTGTATAAAGCATGATGCTTAGCTCATTTTCCATTACAGAACTGAAAAGCGCGCTGGTAAAAGGCGAACTCAGCGCCAGGGAGATTGCGCAGCAGACGCTGGCCGGGATCGAACAGGGCGATCCAAAGATCCATGCCTGGACGTGCGTAACAAAAGATCGAATGCTGAAAGAGGCCGATCTTCTCGATCGCTGGCGCAAAGAAGATCGTCCCCTGCCCGCGCTGGCAGCGATTCCCTGTGCGGCCAAAAATCTTTTTGACGTGGCGGGCCACACCACATTGGCGGGCGCAAGTCTGTTCAGCGATCGTCCGGTGGCCAGGAGAGACGGCTGGGCAGTGAACAAGCTCAGCGAGGCGGGCGTGCTGCTGACCGGCATGGTGAATATGGATGCCTATGCCTATGGTTTTACTACGGAAAACAGCCATTACGGCGCCACGCGTAACCCACACGACGGTCAACGCATTGCCGGAGGATCTTCCGGCGGCTCGGCGGCGGCCGTTGCCGCCGGGCTGGTGCACTTTTCGCTCGGCACGGATACCAACGGCTCGATTCGCGTACCGGCTTCGCTATGCGGTATTTTTGGCCTGAAACCGACGTTTGGCCGCCTGTCGCGCAGCGGCAGCCAGCCCTTTGTCCCCAGTCTGGATCATATCGGCCCTTTCGCCCGCAGTACCGCAGATCTGGCGCTGGTTTACGATGCGTTGCAGGGCCGCGATCCGCAGGATGGCTTTCAGGCAGAAAAAGCGATCCAGCCAGTTCATCATCTGCTGGAGCGCGGCGCTCAGGGCCTGCGGTGCGCCGTGCTGGGCGGTTATTTTCAGACCTGGTGCGATGATGATGCCCGCACAGCCGTCAATCGGGCAGCAAAAGCGCTTAATGTCCATGATGAGGTGCTGATGCAGGAAGCGGAACTGGCCCGCACCGCTGCATTTATTCTTACCGCCGCCGAAGGCGGCAACGCTTATCTGCCTGCCCTGCGCACGCAGCCGGAACGTTTTGAGCCGCTGTCGCGCGAGCGTCTGCTGGCCGGCGCGATGACGCCTTCCGCCTGGTACGTACAGGCGCAGCGCTTTCGCCACTATTTTCGTGAACAGGTGCTGCCGCTGTTTGAACAGTTTGACGTACTGATTGCACCCGCCACGCCTACCAGCGCCACACTTATCGGGCAGGAAACCCTGCGTATTAACGGCAGTGATTTACCCGTGCGCGCCAGCATGGGCATGCTAACGCAGCCCATCTCCTTTTTAGGTCTGCCCGTCACAACCGTCCCGCTGCAAACGCCGGGCGGGATGCCAATCGGCCTACAGCTTATCGCCGCGCCGTTTAAAGAAGAAGCCTGCCTGCGTGCCGCATGGACGCTGGAGAAAATGGGTATTGCTAAAGCGCCTGTTGCGAGAGGATTGACAGCATGACGGACAAGATCAACCGCCCATCGGTACTGGCAGAAGTGACCGACGCTTTTTATCGCTATGAGCAGGCGCTGACCGGCAACCATATCGACGTGCTCGACGAGCTGTTCTGGCACGACGAGCGCACCGTGCGGCTGGGTGCCGGAGAAAACTTATATGGAATTGAGGCTATCCGCGCTTTCCGCGCCGCGCGCCCTTCACAGGGTCTGGCACGTCAGCTGCATAATACGGTAATCACTACGTTTGGCGATAATTATGCGGTATGCAGCACGGAGTTTACCCGGGAGGGAACGGATAAAATTGGTCGTCAGCAGCAGACATGGGTGAAACTGCCGCAAGGCTGGCGAATTGTTGCGGCGCAGGTCAGCCTGATGAGTTAAGGAAAGCACCCGGCGCGACTAACCCAGAAGCTGGCTCGTAAATTAATGCAACGCTATGGAATATTGATGCTGCGTTTTTATAGCGGACGCCTGATTTCCTGAGAGTAAAGAGTCCAGGTATCAATACAACGGGAAAACATTATTACACCGCTGCCTGAAAGGTTATTACCGCCATAAAAAAGGCCCGCTTACGCAGGCCATTTTAATCCGGTGCACAACATTTTCACGCTTCCGGTGCCGGATGCGTTTTTATCCAGTGGTCGGCAATCTGCTGGCGCGTGCAGACCCAGACCTTATCATGCTGCTGAACATAATCCAGAAAACGCTGAAGTGCCCGGAAACGGCCAGGCCTGCCCAGCAGACGGCAGTGCATGCCAACAGAAAGCATTTTTGGCGCGGTTTCGCCCTCTTCATACAGAACATCGAAGCTGTCTTTCAGATAGGTATAGAACTGCTCCGCCGTATTAAACCCCTGCGGCGTGGCGAAACGCATGTCGTTAGTTTCCAGCGTGTAAGGAACGATCAGGTGGGGTTTAACCGTCCCATCCTGACAAGTTACTTTTGTCCAGAACGGCAGATCGTCACCGTAGTAGTCGCTGTCATAGGCAAAACCGCCCTGCTCCACCACCAGCCTGCGCGTATTTGGGCTGTCGCGTCCCGTATACCAGCCGGTTGGCGCTTTACCGAAAAGATCGGTCAGCGTATCTACCGCCTGCTGCATATGCTGCCGTTCGGTTTTTGCGTCCATCCCCTGATAGTGGATCCAACGCCAGCCGTGGCTGACCACGTCGTAATTGGCACTTTTTATCGCCTCGACGATTTCCGGATGACGAGCCAGCGCCATCGCCACGCCGAAGACACTTAGCGGCAGGCCGCGCTTTTGAAACTCGTTATGGATGCGCCAGAACCCGGCACGAGGGCCGTATTCGTATAGCGACTCCATCGACATATGACGCTCGGGATAGCTGGCTGCACCGATAATATCCGATAAAAACTGCTCGGATCCGGTGTCGCCATGCAGCACGCTATTTTCCGCGCCCTCTTCATAATTCAGAACAAACTGCACGGCAATACGTGCATCGTCCGGCCAGGCCGCATGGGGCGGCTTACCGGCATAGCCGATCAGATCGCGGGGATAGTTTTTATTGAAGCTGTACTCTTTCTTTTCATCAGCATCGGTCATGATCGTAGTCCTGTTCCAGAGCAAGATAACTTAGTTTAGGCGCTTAAACTGACCCGACAGGTTTTTTCGCAGCGGACAGGCCAGATCGCCGTGTTTGCTGGTGGATAGCCCCAGCGCCACCAGCGACTCGACCATTTTTACCGCCGCGCCTACCCCGTCAATCACCGGCATGCCCAATTCCTGCGTCAGTTCACGTGCCAGCCGGGCCATGCCGCCGCAGCCCAGCACGATGGCACCGCTGCCGTCCTCTTTTTTTGCCCTGAGGCAGCGCTCACGCACTTTTTCCTGCGCCAGTCCCGTGCCATCCTCCAGCGCCAGAACCGGCAGATCGATAGCGTGTAGCGCGGCACAATGCTGCTCGAAACCATACTGCTGCAGAAGATGACGCGCGATAATGAGGGTGCGCGGCAGCGTCGTAACAATAGAAAAGCGCGTGGCGACCATGGTGGCCATGTGCATGGCGGCTTCGGCAATACCGATTACCGGCCCCGTGGCCAGTTCGCGCGCGGCCAGCAGCCCCGGTTCGCCAAAGCAGGCGATAACGTGGCCACAGGCTCCCTGTTCACGCCCGGCTTTTATTTGCTCTAACACGCCGATGGCGGCAATGGCCTCGTCAAAATGCCCTTCGATCGAGGGAACACCTTCAGACGGACAAACCGCCAGAATCTCCGTGGACGACGACGCTACGGCACGTGCCGCTTCGCCAATCGTTTCGGTCATCGCCAGACTGGTATTGGGATTGATTACCTGAATCAGCTGCTTAACGGTCATTTGTGCCTCCAAAACCAGCAAAAAGGCTGGCAAAATCCGGCAGCGTTTCGCCACCGCGCTCGAAATGCAGGCTCGCCACTATATGCGCAAAATGTTGCTGCATGGCTTCAGTGAGCGGGACCAGCGCGTTTTGCCTGAGCAGGCTAATCAGCCTGTCGTGATCGTCACAGCGGCAACCCTGCTGCCAAGGCGTGCCCCAGGCCGCAATCACCAGCGACGAGCGCTGGGCCAGCCGGGTCACGATCCCGGTCAACACCTGGTTGCCGGCAATAGCCTGAAGTTGAATATGAAACTCGGCGGAAAGGCGAATGGCCGCCGGGCCGTTGCGCTCGTCGTGCGCCTGCTGCTCCTGACGATTCAGCTTTTCCAACGCAGCCAGATGCCTCGGCTGG
>NZ_DALZCD010000314.1:0-4633 GCF_031978025.1 Erwinia sp. | reverse complement strand
TCCCAGCTGGACAGTGGCGTTCGGCGCATCGCCAGGGTTCAGCGCGGTAATAGTCTGATCGGCCTGAAGGGTTTGCGTCGCACCGGTCGGACGGAACAGGCCGTCGTCGCCGCGCGTAACTTCCGAGCTGGTGGCTTTCACCAGCTTCAGACGTCCCAGCTGGACAGTGGCGTTCGGCGCATCGCCAGGGTTCAGCGCGGTAATAGTCCCGTCAGCAGCAATAGTGATTTCCGATCCCTGTGGTACGGCAATCGGTCCGCCGTCGCCCATCACCAGCTTGCCCTGAATGGTCAGCTGGCCAGCCGGGTTCAGCTCCATGTTGCCGTTGCGGGTGTAGGCTTCAGTACCATCCTGAGCCTGCACGGCCAGCCAGCCATCCTGACGTACGGCGACGTCCAGCGAACGTCCGGTGTAGTCCATGGCGCCGGGAGTCATATCTGAGCCCGGGGTCGAAGCCGTCACCAGCGTACGGGTCGGCAGTGAGTCGCCCTGCACCGGCACGGCGCGCAGCGCGTTCAGCTGCGCACGGAAACCAGGCGTTGAGGCGTTTGCCAGGTTGTTCGCCGTTACTGCCTGCTGTTGGAGGGTCTGACTGGCAGCCCCCATTGCGGTATATATCGCGTGATCCATAAGACGATCCTGTTAGCCGAATTAACGCAGGTTGACCAGGGTGTTGAGGATCTGGTCCTGTGTTTTGATGGTCTGGGCGTTAGACTGATAGTTACGCTGTGCCACAATCATGTTGACCAGTTCTTTACTCAGGTCGACGTTGGAAGATTCCAGCGCGCCAGCGGTCAGCGTACCCAGGTTACCGGTGCCTGCCAGGCCAACCAGCGCCTGACCAGAAGAAGCCGTTGAGGACCAGACGTTGTTACCTTCAGACTTCAGGCCTTCCGGGTTAGCAAAGTTAGCCAGCGCGATCTGTCCCAGAGTCTGGGTTTTCTCGTTGGAGTAGTTGCCTACTAACGTGCCGTCATTATTGATCTGGTAGCTGGTCAGTTCGCCCGGCTTGTAACCATCCTGTGTTGGGTTACCGAAGGTGCTGGTTTTGGTGTTCTGCTGCTGGCTGCCCGCCATATTCAGCGTGAAGCTGGTCGGCGCAGATCCTTTCAGTCCTGCCAGGTTAATCGCCTGAGTTGCGCCAGAAGTCATCTGCCCGCTGGTATCAAAAGTCATGTTGAACGTGCCCACGTCAGCGGTAGGATCCGCCGCGCTGCCGTCCTTCACGTTAACCGTCCATGCATTGTCACCGGTTTTAGTGAAGTACAGGTTCAGGTTGTGCTCGTTACCCAGCGAGTCATAGGTGGTCATTGACGCTTTGCTGTTGTAAGAGCTGGTGTTGTTAATATCCAGCGGCGTGGTGGTTGGCACGCTGTCGGTTGAGTTCAGGTTCGCTACCAGTGCTGCCGCGCTGGTAGATTTCGCTGGCATCGCTGTAGTAGGGACGCTCAGCGCTACCGGGTTAGCACCGGTCTGCACGGTTGGCGGCGTGCCGGTTGCCGGATAGCCGGTCAGCTGCAGGCCGTTAGAGTTAACGATATTGCGGTTAGCATCCAGCGTGAACTGGCCGTTACGGGTGTAGTAAACCGCGCCGCCAGCGTCAGCCATACGGAAGAAGCCAGCCTGACTGATCGCCACGTCCAGGCCACGGCTGGTAGAAGTGGTGGTACCGTCGTTAAAGTCCTGGGTGACCGCAGCCACTTTTACGCCCAGACCGACTTTAGAATCGGCGAACATATCGGCGAACGAAACGGTAGCGGATTTAAAACCCGCCGTAGCGGAGTTGGCGATGTTGTTACCGATCACATCCAGGTTGCTGGATGCTGCGTTTAAGCCGCTGACTGCCTGAGAAAATGCCATGTGTTTATTCCTGAATCGGGGTTAAGTTAAATAATCTGACGAACATTCGCGACGGTGGTCTTACCCATCGTGCCGAGGTCCAGAACGGCACCGCTGGTGTCGTTACTAACCCCACTGACTAATGCATAATTCAGCGGCTGCGCGACCAGCTGGCCGGTTGCGTTGCTGGCGCTGATAGCCACGTTATATTTACCGTCGCCTGCAACGGTGCCGTCAGCTGACGAACCATCCCAGGAGAAGGTATGGACGCCCGCGCTAAGCGCACCCAGGTTGATAGTTTGGACAACCTTACCGCTTGGATCGGTAATCGTGGCGGTGGTTGCCGTTGAAGCCTGCTCCAGGCTCACGCCAAACGGCGTTGACACACCGCTGCCGACCAGCACCTGTGAACCGTTAACCATGACGCCTTTGCCGATCAGGGTGGAAGCCTGCAGAGACTGTCCGCTGTTGATCTGGCCGGAAATCGATCCCAGCGTGGTGTTCAGTTTTTCAATGCCGCTCAGGGTATTAATCTGTGCCAGCTGTGTCGTCAGCTGGCTGTTATCCATTGGATTCGTCGGATCCTGGTTTTTTAACTGCGTGACCAGCAGGGTCAGGAAGTTACTTTGCAGGTCGGCTGCCGATTTATCGGTCGTCGACGACGAAGGTGTAATCGCTGTGTTGTCAAGTGACTCATTAACGCCAACGGTAATGCCCATCTGTCTGTTCCTTATTGACCCATCGTCAGGGTTTTCATCATCATTTGTTTAACGGTGTTCAGCACTTCCACGTTGGCCTGATAACTGCGAGACGCCGACATGGTATTAACCGTTTCCCCTACCACATCCACGTTTGGCATTTTGACGTAGCCTTTCGCGTCAGCCATCGGGTTGCCTGGCTCATAAACCAGCTTTGCCGGGGTGGGATCGTCTACCACCTGTGCGACGCGTACGCCGCCTGTCGCCGCACCGGGTGCCGCATCAGTCTGGAAAACGACCTGCTTTGCCACGTAAGGCTGACCGTCCGGGCCGGTCACGCTGTCGGCGTTGGCCAGGTTACTGGCGCTCACGTTCAGACGCTGTGACTGGGCAGCCATGGCCGAGCCAGCAATATTAAAAATGTTCAGTAAAGCCATTTATCATTGCCCCTGTAATACGGACATCATGTTTTTGATTTGCCCGCTGATGACGGTCAGGTCCGTCTGGTACTTCAGGCTGTTATCCGCAAATTCGGTACGTTCGCGGTCCATATCTACCGTATTGCCATCCAGTGAAGGCTGGGACGGCACGCGATACAGCAGATCCATCGACGCCGGTGCAGATGACTGCGCTGCTATATGGCGTGATGAGGTGACCGCCAGCGACATGCCCGATCCCTGTGCCCGCCCCTGCTCCATCACTTTGCTCAGCTGGCTGGCGAAATCGATATCGCGAGCCTGATAGCCTGGCGTGTCCGCGTTAGCGATATTGGATGCCAGGATTTCCTGCCGCTGCGCACGCAGGTTTAGGGCTTCAGTGTTAAACCGTAGGGCTGCGTCGAGTTTGTCGAGCATGTTTCCTCCGCGATTGAAAATTCAGTGAGGAGAGAATAAGCGGGTTAGGATTAATCTGATCGGAAGAATAGCGCTAAAAAGCGTCGTTAATTTGCGCCTTGACTTTGCCGCTTCCTGAGTAGAATCGTCGCCATGTTGCAGTGAGGATGAAAATAATGCGTGTGTTGACTCTTTTTCTGTTGAGCCTGAGCCTGGCTACGGTCAATGCCAGCGCCGCCGACTTAACGGCCCAGCTGAATCAATTTTTTAAAGCCCGCTATGGGGAAACCGGCCAGGGTGCCGATACCCTGAGCGTGGTGGTCAAAACGCCGCAGGGGCAATGGCCCGCCTGTGATGCTCCGCAATTCTCCTTACCGGGCAATAGCCGGATGTGGGGCAATATGAGCGTGGCCGCCAACTGCGGACAGAATCGCCGCTATCTGCAAGTGCAGGTTCAGGTTGAAGGGGATTACCTTGTAGCGGCTCGTCAGGTCGTACGCGGTGCGGCACTGACCGCCGACGATCTGAAAGTGACGCATGGCCGACTGGATACGCTGCCTGCTCGTGCGGTCATCAATATCGCTGACGTGGCCGACGGCGTGGCGCTGCGGGATATCCTGCCTGGCCAGCCGCTAACCATGATGATGGTGCGCCAGCCCTGGCGCGTAAAGGCCGGTGACAACGTCAATGTTATCGCCAGCGGAGACGGTTTCAACATCGCCAGCGAGGGCCGCGCAATGAATAATGCCACCGCCGCGCAGCCGGTCAGGGTCCGTATGAATTCGGGGCAAATTGTCAGTGGGAAAGTGGGCCCGGATGGGAATATTCTTATAACGTTATAAAGCGTTAAAGATGGCTTCGTTGCTGCCGATAGTGTAAATAACAGACGTAATACACTTGAGCAATTCAGGCCGTTAACGGCCTGAGCAAACAGGAGCCAGCTATGAGCATCGACAGAACTCAACCTATGAAGCCCGCCAGTACCGTACAGCCGCGCGATCTTCCCGAAGTGGCTACGCCAAAGGCGCAAAAGGTAGAGACAAAAACAACCCAACCGGGTGGTACCCAGGTGGTATTGAGCGGCGCACAATCACAGCTGACCAAAGCCAGCTCGCAGGATATTAACACCGCGCGCGTTGAGCAGCTGAAAAACGCCATCCGTAACGGTGAGCTGAAAATGGATACCGGTAAAATCGCCGACGCCCTGATTCAGCAGGCCAAAGACTCTTTATAAGGTTAATCAGGTAAATGACTAAACTGTTG
>NZ_DALZCD010000313.1:0-4637 GCF_031978025.1 Erwinia sp. | reverse complement strand
CGCAAAAAGAGCAGTACAGCAGCTTACCTGAACCGTCTTTGCGCTTATCTGTCATCAGTTAACCTCATGGCTATCAGCGGCCCTTCCAGGCTGTGTTCATTAATGGACCAGATCCTAATATAGCGCATTTCAGGGGCGTTTTGGCAGCAAAACCGGGTTGCGCTGCGCCTGTTAGTTACGCTGTTTTTTCGTTAACCTCAACGAAGGTAAGATGCACCGGAAGAGCACGGGTTAAGGTAACAGCGATTAACGCGCTGTTTTAACAGGCAATCATTGTGTGCGGCCACAGTTGATTTAGCTGTTGAATGGATTATGCTAAACTCTTGTCACTTATACAGATCGTTTCCGATGGAGTCTAAATAATGTCTCAGGAGCCAAAGAAAGAGAGCCCGGAAGAGAAATCCTCTCTGGCGCTTAACAAGTTACTGCAAGCCCGATCTGTGATCATTTCTGGCGAAATCGATCAGGCGCTGGCGGAGAAGGTGACCGCACAACTCCTGATCCTGCAGGAAATGGGCGACGAGCCGATCAAGCTGTTTATCAACAGCCAGGGCGGCCACGTTGAAGCTGGCGACACTATTCACGATATGATTAAGTTCGTGAAGCCGAAGGTACAGGTTATCGGCACCGGCTGGGTAGCCAGCGCGGGCATTACCATTTTCCTGGCGGCGGAAAAAGAAGATCGCTATACGCTGCCTAATACCCGCTTCATGATCCACCAGCCGCTGGGCGGCGTACGCGGTAAGGTTTCCGATATTGAAATCGAAGCCAACGAGCTGCTGCGCGCGCGTGACCGCATCAACCGGCTGATCAGCAAAGCAACCGGCCAGCCGCTGGAAAAAGTAGAGCAGGATACGGACAGCAACTACTGGATGGGTCCGCAGCAGGCGATCGAATACGGTATCGCCAGCCATCTGATCACGCATTGGGACGAACTGAAAGCGTAACCGCTTTCCCGTCCTGTAAAAGCCTCCCTGACCGGAGGCTTTTTTTTGCCCCCTTTACTTTGCCTGGCTGGCTGCTCCGTACCCCGTGCTTCCCCTTTTTTCGGCCTTGCCTGTTTACTCTTTTTTTGGCCTTGCCTGCCTCTTCTTTGCTCTGCCTCTGCTGCTCCAGATCTCTGCCCTGCCTCACCTGCTCCCTGCTTCTTGTTCTGCTTCTACTGCGGGCCTCTGCTGATCCGCGCCTCGCCTGTTCCGTACTCAGTGCTCCTGCTTGTTTCCTGCCTCGCCTGCTCCCTGCTGCTTCTGTACTCCGCTTTTTGTTCTGCTTTTCTGTGCTCTGCTTCTGCTGTGGGCCTCTGCTATATCCTGCCTGGCCTGTCTTCTGCCCCGCAATCAGCCCTTCCCCTTGTTTAATCATAAGTAAAACTAAGCATTGTCCGAATATTTCCGCTGAGAATATGTACCAGCTAAAACTCCATGTATATTCCTTGCCTTTTATCGTTAAGGAAAAGAAAATGATTCGTAAAGAGATCTACAATCTCCAGATTGTCAGAGGGCTGGCCGCGCTGTGCGTGGTACTGGAACATCTCTCGCCCCGCGCCGTTGCTCATTTCTTCAGTGCAGGCCAGGTGGGCGTATCCATGTTCTTCTTCCTGAGCGGCTATATTATGATGCATACCTTCAGGGAGGATCAGTCCGCGGGAGCCTTTCTTAAGAACAGAATAAAAAGGATCTACCCGGCCTATCTTATCCTCTCTGTTCCTCTTATTTTGTATACGCTTCACAAGACCGGTTCATTAACTTATCTTCTGCATAATCTTTTCCTTATTCCGTGGACCGAGTGGGACAGAGAAGCCCTGCCCTATAACTGTTCGGAATCGATGGCGAACCCGGCGGCCTGGACGCTGGTCTATGAATTCTATTTTTACCTGCTGCTTTGCGTAGGCAAAACGTTGCTGAACAAAAGAACTTTTGTGTTCTCATTTACCAGCGTGGCGATGATCGCCATTCTTGTTGTGACCAATATCACGTGGGGTAATGACGGCTATCTCGGCTGGCACGGCGTGACGTTCAAATCCGTTGCAGGCAACCTTGCGCTGCTTTCATTCATTGCTGGCATGTGCGGACGGCAGCTGGGTTTTCACCACCTGAAAAAAAATCTTGCCGTATTCCTGTTGATTCCTGCCGCTATGCTGTTGCTGTGGCTGATGGCAAGAGAGGGCGTGACCAATCTGCAAATTCGCGATCTGCTGGGGTCGTGCCTGCCTTCCTGGACCTTTGTACTGCTCATGGCCAATATGGAAGATTTGAAAGGGTGGGTGTTTAACAGGCTTCACGCTGTCGGCATGTATTCCTATTCGCTTTACCTTTTCCACGCCAACTTCTATACCGCAAAGTGGATCGTCTTTAATCAGCTTTCCCGCCTGGGGCTGGACTTTACGCTGCTTAAAATGGCGATACTGCTGCTGTTTATCGCGCTGTCGCTGTTCTTTTCAAAGCATCTTTATAACCTGGTTGAAAGAGGCGGTGCCTGGAAAATGCTGCGTGGCCGTCCCCTTAAAGCAGGCTGAGAAGTAAGCGCATAAAAAAAGAGAGCCAAAAGGCTCTCTTTTTCAAGGGACTGGCAGTAAAGCCTTCTGTGAATTATTCGCCAGAGGCCTGTTGCGCGTCGCCCTTGCCGTAAATCAGCATCGGGTCCGACTCGCCCGCGATAACCGACTCGTCGATCACCACCTTTTCCACGTCGTCCATCGACGGCAGGTCGTACATCGTGTCCAGCAGCGCGCCCTCCACTATCGAGCGCAGACCGCGCGCCCCGGTCTTGCGCGACATCGCCTTGCCCGCTATCGCCTTCAGCGCCTCTTCGCGGAACTCCAGCTCCACGCCTTCCAGGCTGAACAGCGCCTGATACTGCTTGGTCAGCGCGTTCTTCGGCTCGCACAGGATCTGGATCAGCGCTTCCTCGCTCAGCTCCGTCAGCGTCGCCACCACCGGCAGACGGCCGATAAATTCCGGGATCAGGCCGAACTTAATCAGGTCTTCCGGCTCAACCTGCGCCAGCAGCTCCCCTTCCGTCGCCTTCTCCGCCTTGCCCTTCACCGTGGCGCCAAAGCCGATGCCCGACCCGGTGTCCACGCGCTGTGAGATAACCTTGTCCAGCCCGGCAAACGCGCCGCCGCAGATAAACAGGATTTTCGAGGTGTCCACCTGCAGGAATTCCTGCTGCGGGTGCTTGCGGCCGCCCTGCGGCGGTACCGCGGCAACGGTGCCCTCAATCAGCTTCAGCAGCGCCTGCTGCACGCCCTCGCCCGACACGTCACGCGTGATGGACGGGTTATCCGACTTGCGGGAAATCTTGTCGATTTCATCAATGTACACGATGCCGCGCTGCGCTTTCTGCACGTCGTAGTCGCATTTCTGCAGCAGCTTCTGGATGATGTTTTCCACGTCCTCGCCCACATAGCCCGCTTCGGTCAGCGTGGTGGCGTCGGCCATGGTAAACGGCACGTCCAGCAGGCGCGCCAGCGTTTCCGCCAGCAGCGTCTTGCCGCTGCCGGTCGGGCCAATCAGCAGGATGTTGCTCTTGCCCAGCTCGATGCCGTTGCTGGTGTCGCCGTTGCGCAGGCGCTTGTAGTGGTTATAGACCGCCACCGCCAGCACCTTCTTCGCCCGCTCCTGGCCGATAACGTAGTCGTCCAGATGCTCGCGGATTTCATGCGGCGTCGGCAGCGAACTGCGCTCGCGGTGGGGCGCGACCTCTTTGATCTCTTCGCGAATGATGTCGTTACATAAGTCGACGCATTCGTCGCAGACATACACTGACGGGCCGGCAATCAGCTTACGGACTTCATGCTGGCTTTTGCCGCAAAAAGAGCAGTACAGCAGCTTACCTGAACCGTCTTTGCGCTTATCTGTCATTAACTTGCCCCTCTTGTTTAACCCTGACGGCCGGAGCCGTCAGTCTGCCTGTGTGACGGCAGCAATCTTTTTTACCCACCAGCGCCAATTAACCGCGCTGGTTCAGAATGGAGTCGACCAGGCCGTACTCTACCGCTTCGCCTGCAGAGAGGAAGCGATCGCGCTGGGTATCACGCTCGATGGTTTCGACGCTCTGGCCGGTATGTTTGGCCATCAGCTCGTTCATCATCTGCTTGGTTTTGATAATCTCACGCGCGTGGATATCAATGTCCGACGCCTGCCCCTGGAAGCCGCCCAGCGGCTGATGGATCATCACGCGGGAATGCGGCAGGCAGTAACGCTTGCCTTTCGCACCGGCGGTCAACAGGAAAGAGCCCATTGAGCAGGCCTGGCCCATACAGATGGTGCTGACATCAGGCTTGATAAATTGCATGGTGTCGTAAATAGACATGCCCGCGGTAATTACGCCACCAGGAGAGTTAATATAAAGGTGGATATCCTTTTCCGGGTTTTCTGCTTCCAGAAACAGCATCTGCGCGACGATCAGGTTCGCCATATGATCCTCAACCTGACCGGTCAGGAAGATGATACGTTCCTTCAGCAGGCGGGAAAAGATGTCGTAAGAACGCTCTCCGCGAGAAGTTTGTTCAACCACCATTGGCACTAAAGCCATATGAGGTGCTGTTTGTTCACGTTCGCCACTGTATGACATTACCGTCTCCTGGATTTTTCATTTGGCCACACTACCAATTCTACTTGAGAGCGTTCCGGAAC
>NZ_DALZCD010000312.1:0-4855 GCF_031978025.1 Erwinia sp. | reverse complement strand
CCTGCGTCCACTGGCGAAAGTCAGCACGCCCATCACGGCCGCGCCAATTTTTTCAGCAATGGTCAGCCAGGACCAGCCGGTGTAAAGCGTCAGACCGGCCGCCCACACGCACAGCAGCGTTAAGGTGCCGCCAGCGGCGTTAAACCAGGGTGCCATCGCATTGCTTAACAGGCTGCCAATCACGCCACCGGAAGCAAAATACCAGATATCATCAGCATTTAACGCTGCCAGACCACACGAAGTGACCACGAGCGCCAGCACGCCGATCAAACGCAGCGCCACGGCAAAATAATCAATGTAATCCTGCGAATGCCGCTGGCGGAAGGTGATCCAGCACAGCCCCAGGATAACCGGGGGAATAGCATAAGCCATCACGCCAAAAATAAAGAACAGCGTGTCTGCCAGCCATGCGCCAATGCCGCCACCCACATTATGAATGGGTTCGTGCCAGGCGGTTTGTGACCAGCTGGGATCGGAGGGGTTAAAGCTTAACAGCGCCACCATCAAATAGACGGCAAAAAGCGCCACAACAATCAGTAACGCTTCGAGCAATCGACGACCGCTGCTCAGCGACTGTAGGGAAACATCTTTATCTTCTGTATATTCCTGGCTCAAGAGTACTCTCCAGGTGCCTGTAAACTATGGAGGCAACAGCGTCGGGCAAGCCCGACGCTGAAACTGTATGAATTCACAGGAGTGTACCGAAACCTATCAGGTTTTGCACCTGCCCTGTGTTACCGCGTCTTAATGACTAAGCGGTTACTTTGTTTCACTTCTTCCATGACCACATAGGTCCGCGTATCGTTTACGCCAGGCAGGCGTAGCAGGGTTTCACCCAGCAATTTACGGTAAGCGGACATATCCGGCACGCGCGTTTTCAACAGGTAGTCAAAATCGCCTGAAACGAGGTGACACTCTTGAGTTTCCTCAAGTTTTTGCACTGCGGCGTTAAATTGTTCAAACACGTCAGGTGCGCCACGATTCAGAGTAATCTCAACGAATACCAGCAGCGAGGCATCCAGATAATGCGGATTGAGCTGGGCGGTATAACCCAGGATGAAACCCTGTCTTTCAAGACGACGAACACGCTCAAGGCATGGTGTAGGTGATAAACCTACGCGTTTGGAAAGCTCGACGTTAGAGATACGTCCATCCTTTTGCAGTTCGTTAAGGATATTACGATCGATTCTGTCGAGATCTTTTCCAGGCCGTTTTTTATTGTCTACCATTATTATTGTCTCTCTAAATGCCTTCCCTTTGCCTGCCACACCCTGAACGAAATCATCTCGCAGGGTTGTTCTAAGTGAAGTCTGGAGCCTGCTGCGGTGTTATCACGCCCATCCGTCTGACGCATGCTGTCTGTCCACACCATGCGTCATGACCAATGACAGACTGAGTTTATTGAGCCTTCCAAAACAGGAAAAATCTGTCTTGCCAGCTCAAATGTCCTCTGCTTCCCCCCACTGTTTTCGCAAAAGCGCAGCCGATTGTCAAAGTAAAACAACTAAAATCAGTACAACATGCCAGATGTTAAGCTGCGTGACTGTTTTATAATGGAAAAATTGACTCATTGCACCATTTTACAGCGTGTTTTGCCCTGATTTAGCGCAGCAATAGCACTGTTCCCTGAAGGTAATCGGCTAAACCTTTTACAACCATCGCTAACAAAATTGCAGAATGCTTTTTTTGCCGCCCTAAATTCCCTACAATCGCAACATAGTAGCCAGCTAAATAATGAGGGTCTCATGAGCACGGCCAGACACAGTAAATTACTTATTTTAGGTTCCGGCCCCGCTGGGTATACGGCGGCTGTATACGCAGCACGAGCTAACCTTAACCCGGTACTGATCACCGGGCTCGAAAAAGGCGGTCAGTTGACCACTACCACAGACGTGGAAAACTGGCCCGGTGACCCGCACGATTTAACCGGTCCGGGCCTGATGGAACGCATGCATGAACACGCGGTAAAATTTAATACCGAGATTATTTTCGATCATATTCACAGCGTGGATTTACAGAATCGTCCTTTCCGTCTGATCGGTGATAGCGGCGAATATACTGCTGACGCGCTGATTATTGCTACCGGCGCATCTGCCCGCTACCTTGGCCTGCCTTCTGAAGAAGCGTTCAAGGGCCGCGGCGTGTCAGCCTGTGCTACCTGCGACGGCTTTTTCTATCGTAATCAAAAAGTAGCGGTAATCGGTGGCGGTAACACGGCCGTAGAAGAAGCATTGTATCTGGCGAACATCGCGTCGGAAGTGCATCTGATTCACCGCCGCGACAGTTTCCGGGCGGAAAAAATTCTTATCGATCGCCTGATGGAAAAAGTGCGCAACGGCAATATCGTGCTGCATACCAACCAAACGCTGGACGAAGTGATGGGCGATCAAATGGGCGTCAGCTCGCTGCGTCTGCGCTCAACGCTGGACGATGCGCCGCAGGAGCTGAGCGTGGCCGGTCTGTTTGTGGCTATCGGCCACAGCCCCAACACGGCAATCTTCAAAGATCAGCTTGATTTAGAAAACGGCTACATCAAAGTGCAGTCCGGCCTGCACGGCAACGCGACACAAACCAGCATTCCCGGTGTGTTTGCTGCAGGCGATGTGATGGATCATACCTACCGTCAGGCGATTACCTCTGCCGGCACCGGCTGTATGGCCGCGCTGGACGCGGAACGCTATCTGGATGGTTTAGTTAAAGAATCTCAGTAATCTTTACTGTTTTGATGCGATTTTAGCGAAGGCGGCCTGTTCAGGTCGCCTTTTTATTTTCTGCACGCTACCATTGCCCGCGATTGCCCTTACCAAGAGAAAGGGATTGTCATTTTACGCGTCCGAACGCGCGGCAGACAGGTACAGCATGGATAAGACCCGCCAACAACAGCTCCTTTTATGGCTAAAAAAACAGCGCGTATATGGCAACTTCTGGTTCAGCATCTCGCTGCTGTGCGGCATGACCGGTGCGCTGCTTATCCTTTGTCAGGCCTGGTTGCTGGCGACGCTCCTGCAGGCGCTAATCGAGGACCATCTTGCACGGGAGACACTCCTCCCCCAATTTATATTACTGTTTTCCTGTTTTGTGCTGCGCGGCATGCTGTTGTGGCTGCGTGAGCAAGCCGGTTTTGCTTCAGGCCGCGTCATCCGGGAAAACCTCCGTCGCCAGATCCTGGACAAGCTTGCCGAAGCTGGCCCCGCCGTTATTCAGGGGAAACCAGCCGGAAGCTGGAGCACGCTCTTACTGGAACAAATCGATAACTTACAGGACTACTATTCCCGCTATTTGCCACAAATGCTGCTGGCCGTGCTGATTCCCTGCCTTATTCTTATTTTCCTTTTCCCGGTTAACTGGGTCGCAGCGCTGATTCTGCTGCTGACCGCCCCGCTCATTCCGCTGTTTATGGCGCTGGCCGGTATGGGCGCAGCCGATGCTAATCGCCGTAACTTTCAGGCTTTGGCGCGGCTCAGCGGCTATTTTCTTGACCGTCTTCAGGGCATGGAAACGCTGCGGTTATTTAATCAGGCTGCAGCAGAAAATAGCCGTATTCGCACCGCTTCGGCCAGCTTCCGTCAACGAACCCTGGAAGTCTTGCGTCTGGCCTTTCTCTCCTCTGCCATACTGGAATTTTTTGCGGCCGTCTCGGTTGCTATCGTAGCGGTCTATTTCGGTTTTTCCTTTCTTGGGGAACTGGATTTTGGCCATTATGGCCTCGGCATAACGCTTTTTTCCGGCTTTCTGGCACTTATTCTTGCACCGGAATTTTTCCAGCCGCTCAGAGATCTGGGCACCTTCTATCATGCCAAAGCCCAGGCGACAGGTGCCGCCGACGTGCTGGAAACCTTCCTGACCGCGGAACAGTTTCAGATACGGTCCGGCACGCTGAAGCCCGACTTTCAGCAGGCCATGACGCTGACCGCCACTGATTTGCGGATTGTGACCCATCAAGGCGTACTGCTTGTCGGGCCACTCAGTTTCACTCTGGAAGCAGGTCAAAGAGTGGCGCTGATTGGGCGAAGCGGCGCGGGTAAAACGTCTCTTCTTAACGTACTGGCGGGCTACTTGCCCTATCAGGGCTCGTTGAAAATAAACGAGACGGAACTGCGCGATATCCTGCCGGCCTGGTGGCAACAGCAGCTTGCCTGGGTGGGGCAGAATCCGCACTTACCTGCCCGGACCGTGCGCGAAAATATTGTGCCGCAGGGTGATGACGATCCGCTCAGATTACAACAGGCTTGCGCCCTGGCTGGCGTGGACGAATTTCTGGCACGGCTGCCAGAGGGCATAGAAAGCGCAGTCGGTGAACAGGCGACAGCCCTTTCTATCGGGCAGGCACAGCGCATCGCTGTGGCGAGAGCGCTCTGTAAGCCTTGTCGGCTATTGTTGCTGGATGAACCCGATGCCAGCCTTGATGGCCCGGTGGCAGAGCAAGTAAGCCAGGCGCTACTGAACGCCTCTTTTCATCAAACCACGCTGTTTATTACCCATCGGCTCGATCGTTTAGATCAGTGGGACGAAGTCTGGCTGCTTGAGAAGGGAAAACTCGTGCAGCAGGGCAGTAAGGCGCAGTTGCTGCAGCAACCCGGGCCTTTTAAAACGCTGGTTGAGGAGATGGGGAGATGAAATTTATGCGTCCCTGGCTTGCACTTTTACGTCCGCACGCCCCACGCCTGATGCTGGGTATTTTGCTGGCAGTCGTCACGTTACTCTCGGGCATCGCATTACTGACGCTTTCCGGCTGGTTTCTCGCGGCCTGTTCGTTGGCGGGCGCTGCCGGAATGTATAGTTTTAACTACATGCTGCCGGACGCTGGAGTAAGAGGCGCTGCAATTCTACGCACTGTTGCTCGTTATGTAGAAAG
>NZ_DALZCD010000311.1:0-4871 GCF_031978025.1 Erwinia sp. | reverse complement strand
AGAAAATAGCTGGCGTCTTCGGTTTCGCCCGAATGGTAGATACGCTCCAGGCGATTCGGTTCGCCGCTACAGCCGCGAAAATGCATCACGACGCCCAGCCAGCCTCGCTGCTGACAGGCCTGCAAAAGCCCATGCGCATAAGGGCTGTGAACGCTGCCCTCAAGGCCGTGGAAAATTATCACGCGTGGCTTGTGGCTTGCGCGCGCCGGATCTTCACTCCAGGCCAGATCGACAAAATCGCTGTCCGGGAGCGTCAGACGCTGCCAGTGCGGACGTAAAACGATACGGCGACGGATCAGGCGCGGCAGGATGGTTTGCAGATGCGCGTTGCTCATGCCTGTTATCGGGCGAAAAACGGCCGCCGCCGGGTTAACATTCATCTTCAAAAGGTCTGTAGGATCCTTATCACGTGAGTGGCTTCGGCGAGTCATTTTCCGGCACAGGCAATAAACGCCTTGCCCTGTTTAACTGAAAACGTAGTCGAAGCCGGATCTGCTTTGACGCGCTACAAGCGCACAAGGCTCTGATAATAGGTTAAGCACACTCCCGGACGCCAATTTAGTTTCCTGTAGCCGTCGCTGTCGACAAACGTTATACCGCAATACCGGGCAGGCGCTGCCTGTCGCGTCAGATATTGGCAGGCCACTCCTGCTTTGTACCCGGTACAGGAAGCGGCAGGTAACCTGTCTCTGCCTGTACGGTTTTTTATGCCGTTTTTTGGCAATAAAATCCCGCCTTTCTTCTAAGGACTTATCGTTATAACCGATAATTTTTAATTACTTTATTGCGGCAATCGCTCTCGGTTACAAAGGTTTTATTCACCTTTATAACAATAACAACCGGAGCAAAGCATGACGCATCAATTTTCTCTTTCACTGCTGGCCGTCACCCTTTCTCTCTCCACGCTAAGCGCGCAGGCCGTTGACGTTACCGTGGCGTATCAGACCTCGGCGGAACCGGCCAAGGTCGCGCAGGCCGATAACACTTTCGCCCAAACCAGTGGCGCAAAGGTGGACTGGCGCAAGTTTGACAGCGGGTCCAGCGTGGTCAGGGCGCTGGCTTCGGGCGATGTGCAAATCGGTAATATCGGCTCAAGTCCGCTCGCCGTGGCAGCCAGTCAGCAGGTGCCGATTGAAGTCTTTCTGCTGGCGTCGCAGCTTGGCAATTCTGAAGCGCTGGTGGTGAAGAAAAGCATCAAGGATCCCAAAGACTTAATCGGCAAACGTATCGCCGTGCCTTTTATCTCCACCACGCACTACAGCCTGCTGGCCGCGCTTAAGCATTGGGGCCTTAAGCCAGGCCAGGTGCAAATCGTCAATCTGCAGCCGCCCGCAATTATTGCCGCCTGGCAGCGCGGCGATATTGACGGTGCCTACGCCTGGGCACCGGCGGTGAACGAGCTGGAAAAAGAAGGGACGGTGCTGACGGATTCCGCCCAGGTAGGCAAATGGGGTGCGCCAACGCTGGACGTTTGGGTGGTGCGCAAAGATTTCGCGCAGCAGCATCCTGAAGTGGTCACCGCTTTCGCCCGTAGCGCGCTGGCGGCACAAAAGGCCTATCTGGATAACCCTGAAAGCTGGCTTAAGGATGAAAACAATCTTAACAAGCTGTCGCGTCTGAGCGGTGTGCCAGCGCAGCAGGTGCCGGGGCTGGTAAAAGGCAATACCTACCTGACGGCGCAGCAGCAGGTCGCGCAGCTGGGCCAGCCGGTTGATAAAGCTATCGGCGATACCGCTCAGTTTTTAAAAGAACAGGGCAAAGTGCCGCAGGTCGCCAGTGATTACAGCCGCTTTGTCACCGACCGCTTTGTTAAAAATCTTACTCAGTAAGGAGTCGCCATGCTTTCGGTCTCGCATCTGACGGCCCGTTACGACGGCCACCTCGCGCTTGAAAATATTAACCTGACGATAGCCGGGAAAGAACTGGTTGTCGTGCTGGGACCTTCCGGCTGCGGTAAAACCACGCTGCTGAATCTGATCGCCGGTTTCCTTACGCCGGATTCCGGGAGCATCACGCTGGATGGCCAGCGCGTAAGCGGGCCGGGGGCCGAGCGCGGCGTGGTGTTTCAGCATGAGGGACTGCTGCCATGGCGCAACGTGCTTGATAACGTCGCCTTTGGGTTGCAGCTGGCCGGCACAGACAAAGCGACGCGCCACGAAACGGCCCGCCAGATGCTGAAAAAGGTAGGCCTGGGCGGCGCAGAAAAGAAATTTATCTGGCAGCTTTCTGGCGGAATGCGCCAGCGCGTCGGCATTGCGAGGGCATTAGCTGCCGACCCGCAGCTGCTGTTACTGGATGAGCCTTTTGGTGCGCTGGATGCGTTTACCCGTGAGCAAATGCAGGAGCTGTTGCTGAATCTGTGGCGAGACAGCGGCAAGCAGGTGCTGTTGATTACGCACGATATCGAAGAGGCCGTCTTTTTGGCCAGCGAACTGATTCTGCTGTCGCCAGGCCCGGGCAGAATTATCGAGCGTTTGCCGCTGGCGTTTGGCCGCCGCTATGCCGACGGAGAAGCTTGCCGCAGCATTAAGTCCGATCCCGATTTTATCGCGACGCGTGAACACGTATTGAGTCAGGTTTTCCAACAGCGCGAGGTATTTTCATGAGCCTGTTATCCACCGAAAAAGCCGCTGTGCGCCGGCCCGGGCTGCGTTGGCCAGTCAATCGTCAGTTTACGCTGAGCGTGGCGACGCTGTTGACGCTGCTGGTCATCTGGTGGGCCGTCACGGCTTTTGGCCTGATTGCTCCGCTTTTTTTACCCTCGCCGAAGCAGGTTTTCCATCAGCTGCTGGTGGTCGCCAGCCCGCAGGGTTTTATGGATGCGACGCTCTGGCAACATCTGGCGGCCAGCCTGACGAGAATAGCGATAGCGCTGCTGGCCGCCACGCTGATCGGCGTGCCGACCGGCATTCTGATGGGGCTGAGCGAAACCGCGCGCGGCATCCTTGACCCGCTGATTGAACTGTACCGACCGGTGCCACCGTTGGCTTATCTTCCGCTGATCGTCATCTGGTTTGGCATTGGCGAAACGTCCAAAGTCCTGCTGATTTACCTGGCGATTTTCGCTCCCGTAGTGATGTCGACGCTGGCAGGCGTGCAAAGCGCGCAGCAGGTTCGTCTGCGGGCTGCACAGTCATTGGGCGCGACTCGCTGGCAGATGCTGTGGTTTGTCCTGCTGCCCGGCGCGCTGCCGGAAATTTTAACCGGCCTGCGTATCGGTCTTGGCGTCGGCTGGTCAACACTGGTGGCCGCCGAGCTTATCGCCGCCACGCGCGGGCTGGGCTTTATGGTGCAATCTGCCGGAGAATTTCTGGCCACTGATGTGGTACTGGCAGGCATTGCTGTTATCGCGCTGATTGCCTTTACGCTGGAGCTGGGGCTGCGCGCCTTACAGCGCCGTTTAACCCCCTGGCATGGAGTCTCATCATGAACGAACGTCTGTCTGTTACCGCGCTTGGCCCGAACATTGGTGCTCAGGTCGCTAACGTCGATCTCAGCCGCCCGCTAAGCGACGCGCAGTTTGAGCAGCTTTACCATGCGTTGATCCGCCATCAGGTCCTGTTTTTCCGTCATCAGCCTGTTACGCCCGCCCAACAGCGAGCGCTGGCAGCCCGCTTCGGCGATCTGCATATCCATCCTGTTTATCCACACGCACCAGGTGTGGAAGAGATTATCGTGCTGGACACGCACAATGATAACCCGCCGGATAACGATAACTGGCATACCGATGTCACCTTCATTGACACGCCGCCGGCCGGTGCAATCCTGGCGGCGAAACAGCTGCCGGAAACGGGCGGCGACACGCTGTGGGCTAGCGGTATTGCGGCCTGGGAAGCGCTCTCCGAGCCGTTTAAGGCATTGCTCAGTGGATTACGCGCAGAACATGACTTTACCAAATCGTTTCAGGAATTTAAGTCCCGTGGTAGCGAAGAAGAGCATCAGCGCTGGAAGCAGGCGGTTGCCAGTCATCCGCCGCTGTTGCACCCGGTAGTGCGTACGCATCCGGTTAGCGGTAAATCAGCGTTGTTTGTTAATGAAGGTTTTACCACGCGTATTGTCGATTTAAGCCCGAAAGAGAGCGACGCGTTGCTGAGCTTTTTGTTTGCGCATATCACTAAGCCGGAATTTCAGGTGCGCTGGCGCTGGCAGCAGGACGATGTAGCGATTTGGGATAACCGGGTAACGCAGCACTACGCTAATGCAGACTATTTGCCTGCCCGGCGAATTATGCATCGTGCCACTATTCTGGGCGACAAGCCTTTTTATCGGGCCTCCCGCTCCTGAGCGACACGCGCTAATCGGCAGGCATAAGATTGCGTGTGAAGTTATGTACGTCAGCCTCTTTTTTGCGACGGTAGAGTTTGGCTTTGCGCGCACCGGTGGCTACGCTTTCACCCGTCTCCTCAAACATCTCTGAGGAGTCAAAGCGACGGATCAGGCTTTTGCGCTGTACTGGCCGGTCAAGGATGGCCTCGGTAGCTTCCTGTAACTGTGTCAGCGTAAAATGCTCCGGCAGGCAGAACACCGGCAGCAGCGTATACAGGGTTTTCTGCCGCAGCCGCTTTAAGGCGCTGCTGATAATCGCCTGGTGATCAAAGGCGATATCATTGCGCTGCATCGCGGCGGCTACCGGTAGCCACAGAGCATCACTGACGTCGCCGCTGCGGGGCTGGCAGCTTTCCTGCGCAATCAGGGCATACCAGGCGGTGGTCAGGCTCCAGCCGCGCGGATCGCGATCGGGTCCGGAAAACGTTTCAAGCTGCTCCAGCCACGGCGGGACCACCCCGGTTTTCTCCTGCAGCTTGCGTAAAGCGGTAGCGCGCGTAGAGGTATCAAACTGCATATCGATAAAGCCTCCCGGCAATCCCCAC
>NZ_DALZCD010000310.1:0-4878 GCF_031978025.1 Erwinia sp. | reverse complement strand
CAAATGGCGGGCGATTGCTGACTGGGTAGTAGTAGATATCGATCTGGATAGCGACTTTACGCTCAATACGGGTCTGTTAAGCACCCTGAACGAACCCGCTCTTTCCTAACATCCAGGACAAAAAAATGAAATTCGACGCCAGTCAGCACCGTTGCACCATTATTATTGATAAAGATTTACCAGCCGGGTTGGCGATCAATGCCGCCAGCGTGATTGGAATCAGCTTTGGCCGCACCACGGAAAACCTGGTAGGCCCGGATATGCAAAGCCTGGATGACGTAAACTATCCCGGCGTTATCTATAGCCCGCTGCCTGTCCTGCTGGCGCCGGGAAGTTATATTCAGGAGCTGCAGCGTATTGCTAAAGAAGAAAATCTTTATGCCATGCCTTTCAGCGCGCTGGCTCAATCCTGCAAAACCTATGATGAATATGGCGAAAGGATTTCTTCTGTCAGCAGTGAAAATATTGAGCTGGTTGCAATAGGCCTGATGGGCCCCAAAAAAAGGATTACCAAACTGACCGGTAACCTTGCCCTGTTTAAATAGTTATTCCTCATTATCTATGTCCGCAATGCGCAATCTGCACGCGTTGTAGCGGCTTATGCTGTCTGATTAGTCTGTCGATTATTTAAGGAAAGCATCGTGTACGCTATATTTAAAGAAGACCTTTACCAGAAAGCCAAAGAAATATATCGTCAGCACAGCGAGTTTGAAGCGGGGGATATAAGCATTGAAAATCTTAACGCACATCAAAATAATGCATTAAGAGAAATACTCCATTACGTTACCAGCAACTCACCTTTTTATAAAGAAAAGCTTTCCGGACTGACGCATTCAGATATTTCCTCGCTGACGACAGCCAATATTTCGACGCTACCTTTCACCACTAAAGAAGAGCTTAGATCGCAGGGGCCTTTATTAGCCTCTTCTCCCTTGCACAAAAGCTGGATTTATTATGAGACCACTGGCACGACCGGCTCGCCAACACCCTGCCCTCGTAATGAACTGGATTCCATTTATAATAATACGCCGCTGATTATCCACTATCGTAATATTTTTGATCAGCACGGAAAAAATCATATTGTTGGCGTAATGGGCCCCAGCGAGCTGCACTCTACCGGCGATACTTTTGAAGACGTTTTCCGCAGTCTGGGCCACAGCGTGGTAAAAATGTGGCCTCGTTCGCCGGTTGTAGGCATGAAACGGGTCATGGCACTGATTGAAGAGTTGAAAATTACCGCACTGGTTTGTACGCCTGCGGTTGCCATTGCAGCAGCACGTTTTATGAAAGAAGCGGGGCAGGATGCGGCGAACAGCAGCATCAGGCTGATCCTGACCGTTGGCGAACTGACCACGCCCGCTCTGTTAAGAAATATCGGTGAGATTTGGGGTGCTCAGGTCTATAGCTGCATGTACGCCTCGCAGGAATCTTCTATCCTGGCCGTCTGTAATGACGATAGCTATCTCTATACCGTCCCGTTAAACAATTTTTATGAGGTGATCGACCCGGTTAGCGGGGAGAGCTTAAACGTGACGCAGGGCCAGGTGACCGGCGAACTGGTGATTACCCATCTTTATCAGGGACAAAAGCCCCTGATCCGCTATCGAACGGGCGATTTGGTGCGTTCTTCCTGGATGCCTGACGGTACTCAAAAATTGCTGCCGCTGGGAAGAGTGCGCGACGTACTCACGCTTAACGGCCAGCCTTACTACGCATGGGAACTGGAGGCAGCGCTGCTGGATAAACTGCACGGCTGCCTGGATTACGCTATCTGTATCGATCGTCGGCAGCTGCATGACGTACTGGATATTACCGTAGAGATGTTTGATCCCCTACGCGATGTCGGCCCGCAACTGGCAGAGGTAAAAAGCTGGATGGAGCAGAAGCTGCCCGGTGTGAAGGTCACGTTGACTACCGGAGAAACTGCCGCCGTGACCAAAACGTCTGCAATGGTGAGCTGGAAAGCGGCGCGCCTGCACGATCTTCGCCCGGAAGGCGATAATGCGGATCGCGATGCCGCGCTGGCTTTAATCAACCGTGGGTTTAAATAATGAGCGAAGCCACACCTGCACAACCTGCACACCACCCCTGGGTTTACCTGAATGGCGAAGTTGTCGCCGCGCAGCAGGCGGTATTGCCCGTAACGACGCAGGCTTTTAACTACGGAACAGGCGTTTTCGAAGGGATCCGCGGTTACGCCAGCCATGATGGTACGCATATTAATATTTTCCGTCTGGACGCGCATATCGCCAGATTAATCAGCTCTGCGTCGCTGCTGCTGATCGATCTTCCGGAACCGGAAGAAATAGCCGCACTCATCCGCGATCTACTGCAACGCAATGATACGCAAGGTGATTGCTATATTCGTCCGCTTGCTTTTAAGCGACATTTACTGCCCGGCAGCGGTTTTGGCGTCAAGCTTACCGGCGTCAGCAGCGGTTTTTCCGTTAACAGTCTGCCAATGAAAACCTATGTTAAGCAGGATGGACTGCGCTGCACCCTGTCGAGCTGGCGTAGAGTGGCGGATAACGCTGTACCGGCCCGTGCCAAAATTACCGGCAGCTACGTGAACTCCGCGCTGGCAATGGAGGCTGCCCAGCGAGGTGGCTATGACGATGCGCTGATGTTAAATAACCATGGCAACGTGGCGGAGGCCACTACCGCCAATATTTTTATGGTAAAAAAAGGCCGTTTAATTACTCCCCCGGTGTCCGCACATATTCTGGAAGGCATCACCCGGGATAGTATTATTACTCTGGCAAAAGATTTTTTTAATTTAACGGTAGAGGAAAGGGATATTTTACCCTCTGAATTACTTACTGCGGAAGAATGCTTTCTTAGCGGTACCGGTCTGGAAATAGCGCCAGTCGTACAAATCGATCATCGTAATTTTAAGAGTGTTCATCCTGAAAGCCTGACGCAAGGAATTAAAGATATTTATCAACAGGCCGTACGTGGCAAGCTGAAAAACTATCAAAGCTGGTTAACTTCGGTATATTAATCAATATATTCAGGTGAAAAAATGAGCAAGCATTTTATGGATATGGGTTTAGGCCATGCGGTTAATTTACCTGTTCATACACTCGGTCCTGCCGGAACGAGTAGTGAATATGCATCACAGTTTTTTTGCAGCTGGATGAATGAAAAATATGACAGAAGCCTGCACGCTTTGCAGTTGGATAATACTTATGAGCTGGCAAGAGATAATTTAAGAACTGATAAAGGTCTACTGATCGTGGCTAATGCCTACCCCGCAATTAACGATTTTTATATGGATACCAGCTTGAAATTGCTGGCTACGTTTTTATTTGATACACCGCTATATGGCCTTGTTGCCCACAAAGCGTTACCTGACCGGCCGCTTTACGTTGCCTCGCATCCCGCGCCTGTGCCTTTAATCCAGGAGCTGCTTCCTGTCGGATTAAAAATCGAGCGCGTTGTTGAAATGTCTTCCACCAGCGCAGCGGCGCAGGCCGTAGCCTGCGGCGAGGCGGATATAGCCCTGACTACCGAAATTGCTGCTCGTCTGCATAAGCTGCATTTTATTTCTGCCACCCGGCCTATCCACATGCTCTGGTCCGTGTTCGGCTCACAAATGTCATAAGGAATGCCTAATGAAACTGCTTACCCTGCATACTATTAGCAGCGCGCCTGCTGCCAGCCGTCCGCTGTTGCAAAGTTCTATCGACGGTTTCGGCTGGATCCCCTGGCAGAGTGGCTACATGGCGGAATCGCCTGCTCTGCTTGCCTCTTATCAGTACGCGCATGATGCTTTTTCGCAATGTTCGCTGAACGAAGAGGAGCGTGCCATCGTCTGGATTACGACAGGCCTGATCAACGATTGCGCCTATACCGTTCAGGCGCATAGCTGGATTGCACAGCATAAAGGCGTCTCGTCCGACACCCTTACCAGGTTGGTTAAGCAGCCGGAATCGCTTTCCGGCCGTCTGGCCGCGCTCTACCAGTTTACCCGTACCGTTGCGCTGGCACAGGGCAATATCCCGGCGAAGGCGGTCGGTGAATTTCTTCAGGCGGGGTTCAGTAAAGAAAATATGCTGGACGTTATTCTTGGCGTGGCGCAAAAAACCATGTCTACCTTACTGAACAGCATTGCTGAAACCGATATCGAACCGCAGTTTATGACTGCCAGCTAAGGAGCCGGGTAATGCGTTACTTTGACCGTGAGTCTGTCGAACAGACGCTCTCTCCGGAGATAGCGCTACAGCTTAGCTATGAAGCTTTCGCCCTGGTTAGTCAGGGCAAAATTGAACAGACGCTGCGCTCTGTGATTGCGGCCGACGACGGTCGCCTGATGGGCACCATGCCGGCCTACATTAAAACTGGCCCTTATGCCGGATTTGGTCTGAAAACCGTGAAGGTTGACTTTAGCCAGCCGGGGCATGCTTCACATGAGGGCGCCATCCTGCTGTATGACGCTTCTGCCAACGGTGAAATGGCTGTTGTGGATGCCGGAGCCATTACGGAGCTGCGTACTGCTGCAGCCTCGGCGTTAGCGACAAAATTACTGTCGCCACCTGATGCCAGCCATCTGGCCATGCTGGGAACAGGTGTGCAGGCCAGGAGACACCTGGAGATGCTGTTGACCGTCAGGCCAATTCGACGGATTACGCTCTGGGGAAGAAACCGGGAAAACACGGCACGATTAGCCGATTGGTGTAGCGGCTACAACCTGAAGGTAACCCTTGCCGATACGCCTGCGCAGGCCGTACGGGAGGCGGAAATTATCTGTACCGTTACCGCTGCAAAAGCCCCCTTCCTGCATCGACAGGATTTACCACCACGCTGCCATATTAATGCAGTTGGGGCTTCGGCTCAGGGTTTCCAGGAGCTGGCAGCCGATGTCTATTCCGCCGTCGA
>NZ_DALZCD010000309.1:0-4899 GCF_031978025.1 Erwinia sp. | reverse complement strand
TGGTGGTGGCAGGAGAAGTTCGTAATCTGGCGCAGCGCAGCGCCGTAGCAGCGAAAGATATCAACGCGCTGATCGCCGAGTCCTCGGCCCGCGTTGAAAACGGCTCCCGCCTGGCCGGGCAGGCGGAAGAATCCATGAGCGGTATCCTCAGTTCGGTACAACAGGTGCGCGATATTATGGATGAGATCTCCTCTGCCTCGGAAGAGCAAAGCCACGGCATCAGCCAGGTCGGCATTGCGGTGTCAGAACTCGACCAGGTGACGCAGCAAAACGCTGCGCTGGTCGAGCAATCCTCTTCGGCTGCCGCTTCGCTGGAAGAGCAGGCGGCCCGGCTGAACGAGGCGGTTGCCGTGTTTCGGCTGGCAGACAGGAAAGAGACGCCCCGTCGGTCCGGCGTGACAAAACGTCCTTCGCCAGCAGTAACGGCAGGCTCAGTGGATAACTGGGAAGCCTTCTGAGGGTGAGCTAACCTGTCAACAAAGGCCCGATATCGCCTCGGGCCTTTGCGTATGTCCCGCCACGGCAAGGCTATTTTTCGCTGTAGCGAACCGCCTCGACAAACTTTGCAAAAGCGGAAGTATGCTGGCGGCGGCTGGGGTAATAAAGATAATAGCCGGGGAAGGGGGCGCACCATTCTTCCAGCACCTTATCCAGCCGTCCTTCCTTTACCGCTTTTTCAACGGTATCTTCAGGCACCATCGCCAGACCAATACCCGCCTCGGCGGCTTTGATTCGCGTTTGCAGGCTGTTGAGCGTTAGCCGGCCTTCCACCTTCACGCGGATTTCACGCTGGGCTTTGGCAAACTCCCAGGCATAAATACTGCCCATAGTGGGCAGACGCATATTAATGCAGTTGTGCTGCTGCAAATCTTGTGGCGCCGCAGGCTTACCGTAACGAGCGAAGTAGTCAGGTGACCCTACCACGACCATCCGCCAGTCTGGCCCAATCCTTACGGCAATCATATCTTTAGCAACCTGTTCGCCCAACCGTACACCCGCATCAAAACGGCCGCTGACAATATCCGTCAGGGTATTATCGGAGACGATGTCAATATTCACCTCCGGCCAGGCCTTTAAAAAATTTTCTACCGCCGGCCACAGCGAGAGATTAAGGGCATGTTCACCGACGTTGAGGCGGATAGTGCCTGAAGGCCTGTCGCGCAATTCACGCAGGGCTGTCAGTTCTTGTTCAATCTCTTCAAGATGCGGGGCAACGGTTTTTATCAGGCGTTCGCCCGCTTCGGTAGGCGCGACGCTGCGCGTGGTCCGGGTGAGCAGCCGGAGCTGTAGCCGCTCCTCCAGCCCGCGTATGGCATGGCTTAAGGCGGACTGAGAGACGCCAAGTTTGGCTGCCGCTCGGGTAAAACTCCCTTCACGCGCGATCGCGATTAGCGAGATAAGGTCGTTAAAATTTTCTTTCAGCATAGCTATCTCAGAAGAGGAAGGGACAGGGATCCAGTGTAACCTGGCCAAGTCAGACGTACGAAGACTTCCCGATGTGTTTTATTCCAAAAATTTACATTAAATCAACGAGGTGACAACATGGGGCGGGGGGACGTAGCGTTGCTGTCGCCTCGCGCTTTGCGGCAAAAGGGTAAAAATAGCGAGCATACACAGAAATTTCTGGTCATGGCTGGTACTTTTTAAAAGAAATTTCCTTTAATCTGAATGTGGCTTTGAGGGTTTTTTAATCAGAGATTTCTTATTTAAACATCAGCCTTATTAATCTTTCTTTTGCCGTCGGGGGGTGATTGCAGACGCAATTAGCCACGGGAGAAAGCGGAAATATCTTAATTATATGCCCGATGAACACAATCCGGATGAAACCGAAAAAACGTAACAAAGCACAGATATTAGACGAATATCAGATTTACAAAAATTAATACTTTAAAACGCGTTTTCAGAAAATATCATTGCGTCGAAAAGGGTTACCGGTGCTCATATTAGCTGGCGTGATGCTTTTATTGATTTAGCTCAATTTCCTTAACCTTTTGTTTACTTTCCTCTGATTACGCCTGGTCTTGGGGACTTCATTTCATTCGCCTGCGAGCAGTATGCCGACAAGTTACTCTTCACTGATAACCGCGGTATCATTGGGCTGAGCGATGCCAAACGGAAACGGGAGCGCATTTATGTAACTTTTTATTTCAAAAGGTTTCATGTTATTTTTATTTTTACAGCCAGATTTAATCAAACCTCTCCGCTGGAATGGTGAGTAATTTTAACAAATAATTAACTTTATTTCAGCTGCATTCCCTTGCGGAAAACGACGGCTATTTTGCCACTTCTGATATTAAGAATATGCCTGTATTTACTTGATGCGCCTGATGTGATGGAGTAACGGGGCGTCATGGAATGAATACCAGGGCAAATTTGAATTCTAATAACATTACTCAGTGCGGTTAGCATTATTTTCTATGAGGTGGCGGTATGAGAGTCGGCGTATCTAACGATAACTACCCGGAAAAGCGGACGATAATTGTTGATGCTGACGTGGAATATGTGAACTTCAAAAATAAGAACATTTATTCTTATATCAATCTTCTGAACATGAAGTTTCTCAAAAGAGACAAAATTTTTCTGTTTCGGCCGTTGGGCAGAGCACAGAAAAAAAACATTGATGTCTTCCACGTTTTCAATGAGATAGCAATAACCGACCGTAAATGGGTGGCGACGTTTGAAACCGAGTTACCCCGTATCCTGCCGCCTAAAAATGGCAGTAAAGAGGATAATCGCGCAAAGCTGCGACGGCTCTCCTCGGCGCTGACAGCCAATAACTGTCTGGCGCTGATCGCGCTTTCCGGCGCGGCCTATAAGATGGAAATGAAGCTGTTCCATGACAGCCCGGAGCTGTCACGCGTGCTGCGCGAAAAAATGGTGGTGATGCATCCGCCGCAAAAACTCTATATGACCGAACGGCCAGCGCGTAATGCCGCCGACCCGGTTCACTTTGTTTTTATCGGGAAAGACTTCTATCGTAAAGGCGGCGGTGAGATCGTTCAGGCTTTTGGCGAACTGTTGGCCGCTAATACGCTTCGGCCCGAACAGATCAAAGTGACCCTGATTGGCGATCTCGAAAAAACGAATAACTACGCTTTCGGTGCTTATCAGGATGAACCGGCGTTTGCTCGTGAGACGCAAGAGACTATCGCCCGCTATGCGCTTTTCGAGCATCATAGCGCCATGCCTAACGATAAGGTTATGCAGCTGTTACAAAAAGCGGATGTTGGCCTGTTGCCCACCTGGGCCGAAACCTATGGTTTTTCCGTGTTGGAAATGCAGTCCTGCGGCTGCCCGGTGATCACCACTAACGTACGCGCGCTGCCGGAAATAAATCCGGAAGAAGCGGGGTGGTTGATTACGCATCCGTTAAACGATGACTGTGATTATGCCATCACCTCTTTGCAGGACCGCGATGCTCTGCGCAGAAAAACGGTCGACCGCATGAAGAGCATTATTGAAGATATTATCCGTCGGCCTGAACAAATCCATGAGAAAGCCAATGCGGCTATTGCCAGGATTCAGTCTGAACATAATGTCGAAGCCTATCAGGCGCGACTGAAGACGCTGTACAGCAAATAATCTCTTTTGCCTGAACCCCGCCGGGAGCTTCATCTGCCTCCCGGCTTGCCCAACCTCTTTTCTACGCTTTCAATCAGCATCCCCCTGAAATAAGCGCTGGCGTGCCGGACGCTTTAAAAGCTGCTTTCGCGCAGGCTACTTCTACAAACGCGCTATAATAATTCCGTTACTGAATTATCACCTGTAATACATTAATTAAATGGTATTTTCTTTTCGACTAAATTTGGTTAATTTTACGTTACATAATTGTAATTTAAATCAACCAATCCCTGTGGTTAATTCGAGAGACGAAAATGATAAAACTAACGAGTATTGTTATAGCAATCGTCGGTATTGCTATGCTTTACATGGGTGGGAAATTGCTGCTGCTTGGCGGGTCGCCATTCTATGTAGTGATAGCCATCGGCCTGCTGATTACGGCTGTGGCCCTGTTCAAAAATAAAAAAATTGCGCTGTCTGTTTATGCCATTTTAATGTGGCTGGTGGTTGGCTGGACCCTGTATGAGGTCGGCTTTGATAAGTGGCAGTGGATCCCGCGCGGCGACATTATTGGTCTGATGGGCGTCTGGCTTGCCTTACCGTGGGTTGTACGTCCCCTGTCAAAAGCGCAAGGCGCGGCCAGACCTGCCCGCTTCCATCCTTTCCTCGGCACCACCGTTATCATTATTATTGCGCTTGTTATCGGGCTGGCTTTCTATGATCCATATCCGCAGGCCGGCAAGCTGACTAATAAACGCAATCCTGTTGATGCTGCCGCCGTGGCAGGTAATGACTGGGCGGCTTACGGTGGCACCAATAACGGCCAACGTTTCTCCAGCCTCAAACAAATTACGAAAGACAACGTCAGTAATCTGGAAGTTGCCTGGACCTACCACACCGGCGATCTGCGCAACGAAAATGATGCGACAGAATATACTTTTGAAGCGACGCCGTTGAAGGTCAACAACACTGTTTATTTTTGTACGCCGCACAACGAAGTTCACGCGCTGAACCCGGAAACCGGCGAGCTGAAATGGAAATATCAGCCTGCGAAAGATCGTTCTTATCTGCAGCAGCACCAGACCTGTCGCGGCGTCAGCTATTATGCGCCAGAGTCTCCAGTATCATCACCGGATGCGCCTGCGCTATGTCGGAAGCGCATTTTTAACGCGACTACCGATGCTAAACTGATCGCGTTAGATGCGGACAGCGGCAAGCCGTGTGCGGACTTTGGCGATAAAGGCATCGTCGATTTGCGCGCTAATATGGGTAACATCCGTCCGCATGCGCTGATGCAAACCGCTGCACCGCTGGTCGCGGGCAACCTGGTTATCGTAG
>NZ_DALZCD010000308.1:0-4915 GCF_031978025.1 Erwinia sp. | reverse complement strand
TACTTGTAGCCGGGCATGATCACCTCGGCCTGTGGCGCACGACCATGCGTCTGACGGTCAAAAGCATCCACCCCCAGTCCGTGAAACTTCAGGCTGCGGACGCGTTCGGCCAGCTTTTCATCATCGGTTACGATCAGGCCGCCTTCCGCACAAGTCATGTTTTTGATGGCGTGAAAGGAAAAAATGGCCGTCCCGTTTGCGCCGACGTGACGACCCTTGTAGTAAGTACCGGCCGCATGGGCGGCATCTTCAATTACCGCAATGCCATAACGTTCACCCAGCGCACGAATAGCGTCAATATCCACTGGCGCGCCCGCGTAATGCACAGGAACGATCACTTTAGTTCGCGGGGTAATAGCGGCTTCAATTTGTTCAGGCGTGACCATCAGCGTGTCGCGGTCAATATCGATCATCACCGGCTCGGCACCCAATAGCGCGATCATATTCAGGGTGGAAACCCAGGTCAGGGAAGGCGTAATGACCTCGTCCCCGGCCCCGATACCCAATGCCATTAACGTTACGTGCATGCCGGCCGTGGCTGAGCTAACGGCGATGGCATGCTGGTTGCCTGTCAGCTCGCAAAAGGCTTTTTCCAACTGCTGGTTTTTAGGCCCGGTGGTTATCCAGCCGGAGTGCATGACCTCACCGACGGCAGCCAGTTCAGCCTCGCCCAGTGCAGGGCGTGAAAAAGGGAGAAAATCGGACATTGTTAATTTTCCTTTCATAATCACCTTATGAAACATAGCACAAATTGTTCAACAAACCCTCAACCATCCAGCTTATTGCCTGATTTTAAATAACATAAGTTGATGATAGTTTTATGACCACATCCGGAAGCATTTACAATACTACTAAATAACACTGGTAAACGGAGACAGTGTGACACGGTTAAACCGTATCTGAATCAACGGTTATTGAACGATAAACGAGAAAGATGGGGAAATGGTTAAGAGGAGCCAGGATAGTTAACAGCGAGGAGATAAAAGAAAGTTTGGTTGAGCAAAGGTTTACTTTTGACCCGTAAATGCGCTTCCGCCTTCATTAAATGAAGGGGACAGCGGACAGTAAAAACCCAGGACAAAGAAGATTGTTTTAGAAAATGACCCGATGGGAGAAAAACGAGCCTGTTTATCTCCTCATTTTTCCAAAATAAAAAGGGCATCCCGCCTGGGATGCCCTTCTGGTGACGTTTGCTTTACAGCAACACTTTGTCAGGTAACGTTATTTCGCGTCATCCGGCAGCGCATAGGCAACGATATAGTCGCCCAGTTTGGTGCCGAAAGAACCGTGACCACCCGCGGCAATCAGCACGTACTGTTTGCCGTTCACTTCATAGGTCATTGGGGTTGCCTGGCCGCCAGCTGGCAGACGAGCTTCCCACAGTTTTTCACCGTTAGTGACGTTGAACGCGCGCAGATAGTTATCCGCCGTTGCGCCAATAAACATCACGTTACCCGCCGTAGAGATTGGGCCGCCCAGCATAGGCATACCCATTTTGAACGGCAGCGGCACTGGTGAGCTGTCGCGAACGGTACCGATGCGTTTTTTCCACACGATATCGTTAGTTTTCAGGTCAACCGCAGAGATATAGCCCCATGCTGGCTGCTTACAAGGGAAGCCCAGCGGAGACAGGAACGGGTTCAGGGTCACGCCGTACGGCACGCCGTACTGTGGCTGAACGCCGGTTTCGCTACCGCTACCGCCTTTGTCGTTCTCGTTCGGCCACATCGGGTTGTTTGGACCACGTGGGATCAGACGGGAAACGAACGGCAGCGCCATTGGGTTGGTAACGGCAATCTGACGATCGGTATTGACAGAGATACCGCCCCACTCGAACATCCCCAGGTTACCCGGGAATACCAGCGTGCCCTGCTCTGACGGTGGTGTGAACGGGCCTTCATAACGCAGGCTGTGGAACATCACGCGACACATCAGCTGATCGTAGATCGTTGCGCCCCACATATCCGCACCGGACAGCTTGTTTTTCGGACGGTAAGTCAGTTCAGAGAAGTGCTGAGTAGGAGACAAACGGTCGCCTTTTGCCGGTCCCTGAGGAACAGGCGTTTCTGGCGCAGGCACCACTTCTTTGCCGCTACGACGATCCAGAACGAAGATATCGCCGGTTTTGGTTGGCACATAGATAACCGGTACGCTGTTGCCGCTCTTATCGGTGATATCTGCCAGCGTCGGCTGGGCAGGCACATCCATATCCCACAGGTCGTGGTGAACGGTCTGGTAGAACCAGGCCACTTTACCGGTGGTTGCATTCAGCGCCAGCATGCCGGTCGCGTAACGTTCCATTTCCGGTGTGCGGTTGCCGCCCCAGATGTCTGGCGTAGCCACGCCAATTGGCAGATAAACCAGATCCAGTTTGGCATCGTAAGCAGCAGGTGCCCACGAGTTAGGTGAGTTAGCTACATAGTGCTGCTCGCCTTCCGGTACCACGTTCGGATCTTTCGCGCCCGGGTCGAATGCCCACAGCAGTTTACCCGTGTTGACATCGAAACCACGCACCACGCCAGAAGGCTCTTTAGTGGAGTAGTTATCGGTTACCGCACCAGCCACCACGATAGTGGTATCGGTGACAATCGGTGGAGAAGTTGGCTCGTAAGCCCCCGCACGCGCGTTAGGCATGTTCTGCTGCAGGTTCAGCTTGCCGTTTTCGCCAAATTCAGGGCAAAGCGCACCGGTTTCCGCATCCAGAGAATACAGGTGACCATCGTTCACTGGCAGGATAACGCGACGTGCGCAAAGCGCAGGCTTGCCGCCAGCAGGCACATTAGCTGCGGCTGGTGTTTCATGGTAAGAAACGCCACGGCAGGTTACGTGCTGGAAGGAAGGATCGGTTTTCAGCTGCGGATCGAATTTCCACTTCTCTTTACCGGTAGCCGCATCCAGCGCAAACAGGATCTGGTGAGGCGTACAAAGGTAGAGGGAATCACCGATTTTAATTGGGGTGACTTCGTCAGTCATCTCGCCCGGATCGGTTGGGCGCTTCATATCGCCGGTACGGAAGGTCCACGCTTCTTTCAGCTGACCCACGTTTTTATCAGTGATCTGCGTCAGCGGCGAGTAGCGAGTGCCGGCCTGAGTACGGCCGTAAGCTGGCCAGTCGCCGGCTGCAATGCCATCAGCCGATTTGCCAACGTTTGCCGCCTGCTCGGTGCTGAGTGAGCCGTTGATTTCCTGGGGATCGTTAAACACGGCGTAAGCCAGCGCGATCACCGTCACCACCAGCACCGCACTCAGCGCGCCGCGTGCCGCTTTGCCATCAGACAAGCCACGGTAAACGAAAGGCAGCACCAGCCACAGGCCGAGGAAGAACGTGACGTCAAGACGCGGCGTTAGCGCCCAGAAGTCTGAACCGACTTCCCACAACGACCAGATAAGCGTTGCCAGCAGGAATACCGCATACAGCATCAGCGCTGAAGAACGGCGACGGAACAGCAGCCAGGCGACAACCAGTTCCACTACACCCGCGATGATGTAGTAGAACGAGCCGCCGAGTTTGGCCAGCCAGATACCGCCAATCAGCAGATATAACCCGCTGAGTGCGGCAAATACAGCCGTAAGGATCACGAGTTTCCGTGATAACGGTGCTTTACTTTGCATAGTATGGACCTTACCAAAATTTAACGTTTTCGATTAGGCACCGGCCTAATCGTAAAAAAACACCCGGTTTTACACTGCTTATCCATCCCGGTGTCTTGAACCGGCCGCCAGGCTTACGTCCGACGGCAGGCTGTTCTGGATTAGAGTTTACATAAAGGTATAAGTGAGCGTGGCGCCGACGCCGTAGTTACGTCCCGGGGCCGGTTCGTAGTAGCGTCCATTGCCTTCATTAACGATGACCGATCCGACGTATTCTTTATCAAACAGGTTATCGACGCGGGCAAAGGTATCGAGCGACCACTTGTGCCAGTTAAAACGATAGCCGCTATTCAGGCTGGCGACAGTATAGGAGGGCGCTTTTGCGTCATTTTCATCGTCGGCCTGAATACTGCTCATATAGCGAACTTCCGCACCCGCGTGCCAGCCCTCTTCCGGTACCCAGCCTAAAGAAGCGTAGCCCATATTCCGTGCCACGCCCGGCAGGCGATTGCCGGAAGGCGTACAGCTGCCGCTGTTATCGCAGGTGTCGTTGCGGTAGGTGGCGTCGAGGAACGTCCAGGCCATTTTGAGCTGCCAGTTTTCAGCGAACTGCTGATCAAGCCCCAGCTCCAACCCACGGCGCCGGGTTTTTCCCGCGTTTTTATAGACGGAACGACCGCCGCTGCTTTGCGCGACCACCAGCTCGTTGTCAGTATTGGTCTGGAACAGCGCAGCGGTAAACAATCCGTAACCGATGCGGGTTTTGCTGCCCAACTCGAAGGTGTCGCTGGTCGACGGCTTCAGACCCAGATTCAGGCCGGTCTGGCTGCCGCTGACGGAGCGGTAAGACAGCTCATTAATGGTCGGGGTTTCAAAACCGCGACCGGCGGAGAAGTAAAGATTAGAGGCCTCCGTCAGCGCATAATTCAGCGATCCCATCGGCAACAGTTTGTGATAGCGCTTGCTGCCGCTGTCGTCACCGTTGCCTGGAGTCACATAATAGTCAGTAGAATCAAAGCTAACGGTGCTGTAGCGCAGCCCGGCATCGAGCGTCCATTTTGACGTCAGATCCCAGCTGGTTTGCAAATAAGGATCGAGATTCCACATCACGTTCTTTTCGTTGCGGCGCGGGTTACCCTTCTCGCCCAACAGCGTGCTGCCGTTATCAATCCGATAGTTTTCAAACCCCTGACGGCGTTCGGTCAGGGTTTCATAGTCCAGGCCACCGGTCAGGCTGAACGGCACGGAGCCGAGCCGATCGTTATGCTGCCAACGCGTATCCACACCCGAATATTTACGTTCCAGCACGATCACGCCGCCCGGA
>NZ_DALZCD010000307.1:0-4973 GCF_031978025.1 Erwinia sp. | reverse complement strand
TCGCCGGTCCCAAGGACTACGTGAAGTATAGCGATCAGTATTATACGCGCAGCCGTATTAACTTTGACGCCGGTAAGATCACTATCGAGACCATTGCCGGTACCGATCCGATGGCAAGCCTGCGTCAGGCAATCATTACCACGCTGCTGATCGGCGAAGATCCGGGTAATGTCGATCTTTATTCCGACGCTAACGATATCCAGCTTGGCCAGGAGCCGCTGCTCTATGGTCAGGTGCTGGATAACACCGGCCAGGCCATCCGCTGGCAGGGACGCGCGGCCAGCTTTGCTGATTATCTGATCCAGAATAAATTACAGCGTCGCAACGCCGGTCTGCATATTATCTGGTCGGTGACGATTCCAATGGTGCCCAACCATCTGGACAAGCGTGCGCATAAATATCTGCCAATGGTGCGCAAGGCAGCGGAGAAATACGGTGTGGATCAGGCATTGATCCTGGCGATCATGCAGATTGAGTCGAGCTTCAACCCCTATGCGGTAAGCCATTCTGACGCGCTGGGCCTGATGCAGGTGGTACAGCATACCGCTGGCGCGGACGTGTTCCGCATGAAGGGCAAATGGGGTAAGCCGAGCCGCAGCTACCTGCTCGATCCGGAAAACAATATCGACGCGGGAACAGCCTATCTTTCGCTGCTGCAGGATAGCTATCTTTCCGGTATCGCCAATCCGCTTTCACGTCGCTATGCGGTGATCACGGCCTACAATGGCGGGGCGGGCAGCGTGCTGAGAGTCTTCTCCAGCGACAAGAATCGGGCCTTTGGCGCGATCAATAATCTGTCGCCAGCGGAGGTCTATCAGACGCTGACCACCAACCACCCTTCTGCCGAGTCGCGTCGCTATCTCTATAAAGTGAACAATGCGCAGAAGAGCTATCACCGCTATTAAAGACTTTGTCGGAAAAAAGGCGCAGGTTTCTGTAGGCGCGTAAAGGGACCTGCTGAAAACAGCGCTTATTTACGCTGTAAAGGCCTGAAGTGAGTTGCCGAAAATAGCGTGGGTTTACGCCATAAGACCTGAAGTGATGGGCGAAAAACAGAGCGCAGGTGTGCGCTCTGTAAAAGAGTCAGGCGGACGGTGCAGATCCGTCCGCCGACCTTTATCGGCTGATATTTTTAAATTGCTTTGTGGTTTCCGTCAGCGCCACTTCGGTCGGCAGCCGCTCCATTGAGCTGGCCCCGTAAAAACCGTCGCACTGCGGACACTGGCTGATGATATATTTTGCGTCTTCCGGCGTGGAGATAGGTCCGCCGTGGCAAAGTACAATCACGTCTTTACGCACTTCCTTCGCGGCTTTTGCCCACTCGTTAATTAACGGGACGCAATCGGCGAGCTTCAACGCGGTTTCCGCGCCGATATTGCCGCCTGTGGTCAGTCCCATATGCGCCACGATAATATCCGCGCCCGCCTGGGCCATCGCTACGGCGTTTTCCGTGCTGAAAACGTAAGGCGTGGTCAGCATCTCTTTTTGCGCAGCCAGCCGGATCATGTCGACCTCCAGCCCGTAGCCCATGCCGGTTTCTTCCAGATTAGCGCGGAAGTTACCGTCTATCAGCCCTACCGTAGGGAAGTTCTGCACGCCAGAGAAGCCCATCGCCTTGAGATCGTCCAGAAATTTATCAAAATGACAGAAGGGATCGGTGCCGTTGACGCCCGCCAAAACCGGCGTGTTCTTCACCACCGGCAGCACTTCTTTCGCCATATCCATTACGATCTCGTTGGCGTTGCCGTAAGCCAGTAGCCCGGCCAGCGAGCCGCGCCCGGCCATACGATAGCGCCCGGAGTTATAGATAACGATCAGGTCGATACCGCCTGCTTCTTCGCATTTAGCGGACAATCCTGTCCCGGCGCCCCCACCGATAATCGGTTCGCCGCGCGCAATCATTGCGTTAAATTTTGTCAGTATCTCCTGACGGGTAAAAGCCATGTTCAACACTCCTTTTCGATCAGCTGGCGAAACTCTCTGACTGCCGCCAGGGCAAATTGCGGATCGTTGATGTTAAAAGGCAGGCGACGAACAACCCGGCGGCTGGTCTGTTTGATGTTTGCCTCCAGCGTGCTGGTAAAGGCATCGCTTGCCTCCGGCGACCAGAAAGGTTGGCCTGGCGCATCCAGCGCGGAGAAACCGCCATCGGGGATCAAGAACACGATGTCGCCTTCACAGCGGTTCAGCTTTTCCGCTATCCATTTCGCCATGGTTGCGTTCTCTTCCGGCGTGGTGCGCATCAGCGTAACCTGCGCATTATGGTGGTAGAAAAGCCGTCCGGCATACTTTTCCGGCACCGTAGAAGGATGACCGAAATTGACCATATCCAGCGCACCGCAGGAAATGACACAGGGAATACGACTGTTGGCTACGGCGTCGAAACGCGTTTCATCACAGGCCAGCACGCCGCCAAATTGGTAATCGCAGACTTCGGTCGTAGTCAAATCCAGCAGGCCAGCCAGCATACCGCTGTCGGCCAGCTTTTCCATCGCCTTGCCGCCGCTGCCGGTGGCATGAAACACCAGGCAGTCATAATTCTCTTCCAGCATCGCGCTGACCGTTTGTATACAGGGCGTGGTGACGCCAAACATGGTCAGGCCCAGTGCAGGTTTATCGCTGCTGTCGGTGTCGACGGGAAAAAGTACGGCGCCAGCCAGTTGATGGGCCGCATTGCCCAGCACGCGGCGTGAGATGCGGTTCAGGCCAGAAACATCGGTAACCGAATAGACCATACTGATATCGCTGGCGCCGACATAGCCAGACACGTCACCGGAAGCCATCGTCGATACCATGACTTTGGGTACGCCGATCGGCAATGCCTGCATCGCTGGCGTGATCAGCGCCGTCCCGCAGGAGCCACCAAGGCCAATAACGCCAAGCAGATCCTGGCGCTGGTTAAGGAAAATTTTAAACGCCTGCGCCATCGCATTAATGGCCCGGCCACGGTCACCGCAGAACACGGCTTCGCGCCCGTCCGGATGAAAATCGGCCACCAGTTCCGGCGGAAAATCGGCGGCATAAGGTGCGGTAACTGGTTGAGTTGACAGGTCAACTGTCACGACATCGACGCCCGCTTTACGCAGGCAGTCACTGACGTAAAACAGTTCCCTTCCTTTAGTATCTGCCGTTGCGACGGCGTAAACAAAACCACGATTAATAGTCATAGTCGTAACAACACCCTGTTATCAGACACAATAAAGACTTGATAAAGAAGCAATAAGACAGTAAATAGAGATTGAGAGTTTTTTACTTTCAATTTGATGAGATAACAGTATCACTATCATCAATGATAAATCAATTGAATGGAATAAGTGTCTCACAAGGAAGTTGGCTATGCTTAATAACGAAACCTGTCCTGCAGACGCGGGTGAAGGGGAATGCTCTTTACCTACTGCCGTCTTCAATCACTTGAATATCAGGCAGATTTAACAAAATGAGGTTACTGTGGAGCAAAGGGATTCCGCTGGGGTTGTAAAGCTGACCGCCACACGCGCAAGAACACGTCGTTTACTGATTGAGACCGCTATGCGGCTTTTTGACAGCGGCGCGTTCCCGTCCATTACCGAAGTCGCTCAGGAAGCTCAGCTTTCTCGCGCAACGGCCTACCGCTATTTTCCGACGCAGAGCGCGCTGGTTTCCGCCATCGTTACCGAAACGCTCAGCCCGATTAAAAGCTGGCGCCCTACCCGTGAAGAAGCCAGCGACCGCATCGACGAGCTGCTGACGTTCGCTTTTCCACGCATGTTAGAGCATGAAGGCACGTTGCGTGCCGCGCTGCATCTTTCTCTGACCCAGTGGGCACAGTCGCAATCCAGCGATAAGCCGGACAGAGAAAAGCTGGTAAGGGGAAACCGTAAAGCGCTGTTGCAGCATGTTTTAGAGCCGTTAAATGACGAACTGCCGCCGGAAATTGTCGAGCGGGTGATCAAATCTCTGTCGCTGGTTTACGGTTCGGAGATTTTTTTGGTGATGAAGGATATTTGGGGCTGCGATAACGACCAGCTTCAGGACATTGGCAAATGGATTGCCAAAGCAATTATGCGTCAGGCACGGGAAGATGCGACGCTACAGGCTGGCTGAGCGTCGTCTCTACTCAGCCAGGGGGCTTATCCCGCAACCATCACGGGGCGGGATAGCTGATTTAGCGGGTAAGCATATAGCCCATCAGGCGCTTCTCACCTTTTTCATCCGTTTCGCTATAAACCCCCTGCAGCTCCGGAGAAAAACCGGGCAGCAGGTTTAGGCCTTTTTCAAGCGCCAGAAAATAACGTTGTACCGCCCCGCCCCAGATCTCGCCAGGTACCACGCAGAGTACGCCCGGTGGGTAAGGCAATGCGCCTTCCGCCGCGATGCGCCCTTCCGCCTCTGCAATCGGCACCAGTTCAACATTGCCACGTATAAATTCACTGTTCGCTTCCTGAGGGTTCATCGCCACCTTCGGCAGACTCTGCTGGCGGAACATCGCTTTCTGCAAATCTTTTACATCGTTACTGGCATACAGCTGGTGCATCTCCAGACACAGGCGGCGCAGCGTATAACCTTCATAGCGCACGGCGTTTTTGCGGTAGATAGTCGGCAGGACGTCACGTAGCAGCGCGTCCTCGCGGATATGTTGCTCAAACTGTGCCAGCTTCGCCACCAGATGTGCCATTTTCTCCAGGCTTTCCGCGGGCGTCAGCAGAAAAAGAATGGAATTCAGATCGCATTTTTCCGGCACCACGCCGTTTTCACGCAGATAGTTGGCCAGAATGGTCGCCGGAATGCCAAAATCGGCATACTGGCCGCTGGCGGCATCAATGCCCGGCGTCGTCAGGAGCAGCTTACAGGGATCGATCAGATACTGATCCTTTTCGTAGCCCTCGAAGCCGTGCCAGGCCGCGCGCGGGGCGAAGCTAAAATAGCGGCTGTCGGCGGCAATGGTAGCTGTTGGTACATCCTGCCAGCGCTCTCCGTCCACCTCGTCAGGAATG
>NZ_DALZCD010000306.1:0-4993 GCF_031978025.1 Erwinia sp. | reverse complement strand
TATCGGCTAAAAAGTCCTTGCCGGGTATTAAAGGCGCTTCAGGCTTTCTCAAACACCGTGCCTTACGTATATTACCCGCTTATTATATCATTTTATTAATCACATTTTTCCTGTCTGGCGCGATGAGCACCTTTCATTATCCGGATAAAACGGCTAATTTTATTAGTGCGCTTACTTTTCAACCCATTTATCAGGCTCCGGGGCCGTTCTATTTAGACGACAGCGGCATGTACGGTGTTCGCTGGACGCTTAATTACGAGGTCTGGTTTTACCTGGTGGTAGGGCTGTTAATTGCGCTTCCTTTTAGAAAGGTGACGACCTGGCTATTCTTTTTTATCACGCTGGTTTTAGTGCCTCTTATCGGCTTTGACACCTTTACCTTTTCACCTGAAGGTTATCAGACAGGCATAGCCAGGCTAAATTTTATAACGAACCCAATGATATTCCTGTTTCTGGCGGGGATGGGAACCGGTCTGGCTTACCCGTTGTTGAAAAGGGTAAATGGGCCGATAATGACAGCCTTATTTATGGGTGCTCTTGGTTTGCTTTTCTTCCTGTTTAGTCAGGGCCTTTTTGCTGAACACGGACTCTTAGGTTCCGGCTGGATTTACCTGTTAATTATGATTACCGCTATCGGTGCTGAAAAATCAATCGGACAGTACATACCGGGTTTTTTAGTTCGTCTTGGCGATATTTCTTATTCTCTCTATCTGATACATACGCTGATGAATACGGGGATCGGTAAGCGATTTGAAAGCGTAGGCATTGCAGAGGGTCTGCCGAGATTTTTTGTTTCCTGTGTGCTTTCGCTGATTCTGGCGTGGCTTTCGTGGCGTTTTATTGAAAAGCCTTTTTTATCGCGGCGGCGGGTAAAAAGTCAGCAGTAAACCGCGTAAAATGCCCGAAGTTGCCTCTTTAAACAGGATGCTACGGCTTTGGCCATCAGTCAGGGCTTATTACTGGGCCACAATAAGCCCAGGCCACCGGCCAAAGGGCTCATCTCTGCTTTCCTGAAAAGAAATACCGGCAGCAAGCCGGTATCAGGAAAAGTGCCAACGTTGATTACGACTGTGGCTGGCCTACCGGGCCGGCACCCAGCGTACCGCCAGGTACTGACTGCGCGCTTGGCGCATGAGGACGGCCATCGTTCCCTACTGCGCTGCTACGATGCATACATCCCGCCAGAGATAAAACCGCCAGCAGAGCAACAAGACCTTTAGTGTAGTTTTTCATATATTTTTCCGTGGGTTGAAAACGATTCAGAACTTTAAGCGTAGTCTGGTGTTTTCTGATTGCCAGTGGCTGCCTGACAAAAAAGGCGCGGAAAATGTTCCTGCTGCATTAACCCGGGGCGTCAGCAAAATCCTCTACTACACTTAACTGACCTGACATTGAAGGAGCCAGTTATGTTTAAACATGAAACGAACAAAGAACGTAAAGATGAAGGCGACGTTCATAAAGGTTTGCCGGAAGCCGCGCCTTCGGCTGGCAATGCTTATGAGGAAGACGATCATCCTGCCATGGATGCGCCAGATGAGCATGGAGAAATGCCTCGCACTCGTGATGACAGTCAGGCAGATAAGAAAGATCCCTATCAGGAAAAATAAGCTTTGCCCGGGCCTGAAAGGCTGAAAAGTTTGACTCAGGCCCGCTACGGGCCTGAAACACTGACGGGTGCAACAGCGCGGCTGATACCGCTATTTTTAATGCTTCAGGAAGGGCATCCAGTTTTGTAAAGGAGAAAGTAGTAGACGTAAATACCAGACGATCGCTACGTCAGCCTGACAGCATTGTTCTTTTTACTTCCGCACATTTGCCCGCCGTACCACGAGCTACTCTTCCAACCTTTTCTGCTACCTGGATTATGATTATTCAAGGCGTTACTGCGCTGTGACGGTCACTATACGTTTCTGGCAGAGGCTTGATGGTAATTAACCTGCTTCTTAAACAAAAATGCGCCGTTAATGACTGATTTTCGCTGGCAGCGGTACTGCCTTGAAGCACGTTATTAAAAATCAGCCCGGTGAACCAAAGAAATCTTAAGGCTAAAAGCAGGGCTTTTATTTTACAGAAAGCAGGTAAACCTCTTTTCAGCACGATACTTCACCTTTCAGGCTTGTGTAAAAGAGATGAAAGCTCTACGCTGCCGTTTCCACGCCACGCGATCTGCGCGTCTGGCGTTCTGGCAGGAGCAAGCCTGATGAAAAGTAGCAAAGAGATTTCGATCGATCAGTTTACCGACAGTGAAAAAGAGCTGATTGACGCAAAAGTGAAAGCCCTCACGCTGAAAAAAGGCCATGTTCCTTCGCAAAAAGAAGAAAAAGAGATCCTTAAAGAGGCCAAGCGGCTGGTAATGAAGGATCGCGTAATTAAAGAGAGCAGCAAAGCCGTGGTGGCCAAAAAACCGCGCAAACCTTCTTCGGCCAAAGAAAGCGAGGTCAAAGAATTTAACTGGTCTGCCTCTCTTCGCAAAAATCCTCGGGCACTGAAAGGCAGCTAGCCGATAAAAACCGATGCAACGCCCTGAACAATACATCCGGTAGCCAGAAATCGCCGACGAAGAACAGCGCCGGAAGTAAACTGCATTGTTGACTCTTCCTTATGTTTTGCCGCACCCCGGTACGTTAACAGACTATACTTTAAAGGCTGTTAACCGGACCTTCCGTCAACCTTTCAGTCATTTTACTTCAGGATGCAACTTATGGTGTATCAATACCTTAACGGCACAGCGTGGCGGCATATTTATATTGTCGGCGATCTGCATGGCTGCCTTGCCATGCTCCAGGAAAAGTTAGAGGCTCAGCGTTTTGATACAGAACAGGATCTGCTGATAGCGGTTGGCGATCTGATCGATCGCGGGCCTGACAGCCTTGGTTGTGTAGAGCTGCTAAACAAACCCTGGTTTCGCAGCGTGCGCGGCAACCATGAGGAGATGGCTATCGGGGCGCTGACCCGAGGCGAGCATCAACAGTGGATTGGTAACGGCGGCGACTGGTTTTACAAGCTGGAGGGCATGAAAATGATGGAAGCGAAGCATGCCCTCAGCCGCTGTCGGCTGATGCCGCTCATTATTCACCTGGAGTTGGAAAATCGTGTGGTGGTCGTGGCCCATGCTGACTATCCGGCTGCACGCTATGCCTGGGAAGCCGAAGTCGATCCCTTTAAGGTTGTCTGGAGCCGCAGCCGTGTGGAACAGGTCCAGCAGGGGAAGGGCGAAGCCATCAGCGGAGCGGACGCTTTCTATTTTGGTCACACCCCGCTAAGCGCGCCGCTAAGCACGGCCAATATGCACTTTATCGATACCGGTGCCGTGTTCGGCAACCGGCTCACGATGGTTCAGGTACAGTAATGTTCAGGAGAACAGCTTGCCGTCCCGCACCAGCTCCCGTGGGTAGCTATTTTTAATTCGACCCGACACTTTCTTCGCCAGACCAATTGGCTGCTGCTGACAGGTAACAATCATCTCGTCGGCGGGCAGCGTGCGCTCAGGATAGATATCCCGTCCACGATACCACTCTTCGGCTTCTGCCAGCGTCAGCTCAAAACGATTTGCCGCCTGCGGCTGTGCCAGCGCGATAACCGCTTCATGTTGCCAGCGATAGCCTTTGGCAAAGGTTTCAGCCAGCTTCAGGCCGATACGTGAGAATCGCACTCGCCCCAACAGCGGCTCTGCCACGCGAGGAAACAGCCAGAGTTCTTTATCACGCTGCCATAGCGCATGGAAGGCGCTGTCCCATGCCAGCCCGACCCTGGCGGCGGCGGCCGTGATTTCCTGTTCCTCTTTACGTTTAACCGGCGCAAAAGGCAATTTACCCACTTTATAACCCGGTGCAGGCAGGGACGGCACGCTCGCCGTTTTGCGCAGCCGCGCCACAAAAAAGCCTTCGCTGTCAAAAATATGCGGAAAAACATGCAGGAAACCTTCCGGGGTACTGACGCGAGCGGCCGCCGGGAAAAGGTCGTTTAAGGGTTCAACGGCGGCGGCATCCGGATAGCGCGCCAGCAGCCAGGCAATTACCTGCTGGTTTTCGCTTTGGTTCAAGGTGCAGGTGGAATAGACCAGCGTCCCGCCGGGCTTCAGGGCGTGAAAAGCGCTATCGATCAAATCATGTTGGGTGGCGGCAATCGCTTCGGTGCTTTCCGGCGACCAGTTGCGCAGCGCGTCGGCATCCTTACGGATGACACCTTCGCCAGAGCAGGGCGCATCCAGCAAAATGGCATCAAAAACTTCCGGCAGTGCAGGCCCGAAGACGCGTCCGTCGAAATGGGTTATTGCCGTATTGCTGACGCCACAGCGGCTGATATTAGCATGCAGCACTTTGACCCGGCTGGCAGAGTATTCGTTGGCAAGAAGGGCGCCCTCGTTATTCATCCGGGCGGCAATCTGGGTCGTTTTAGAACCGGGTGCAGCGGCCATGTCCATTACGCGCTCCGGCGTGGACGACCCGGCAAACAGCGCCGTGACCGGCAGCATGGAACTCGCTTCCTGAATATAAAACAGTCCTGCCAGATGTTCTGCCGTACTGCCTAAAGGCAGCGTGTCGGCATCATCACGGCTGATCCAGAAACCTTCGTTACACCAGGGAACGGGCGTCAGTGCCCATTGATAAGGCTCGACCAGGGTAAGAAACGCCTCAACGCTGATTTTCAGCGTATTCACGCGCAGGCTGCGACGAAGCGGCTGCTGGCTGATAGCAATAAACTGCTCGAACTCGGCGCTGTCAGGCAGCAGCTCGCGCATCTGATGTAAGAAAAGATCCGGGAAGTACACGCGTGAAGAAGAAGACACTGAAAAATTCCGCTGGCAATAAAGTGCGGGGAGTTTATCACACTCTGCGGCCGCAAAAAAAACGGGCAGCCTGGCTGCCCGTCTCGGTTATTTCGTCGGCAGCGCCGTGCCCCATTTGCGCCAGTCTTTCGGCTCCTCGTTTTCCAGCAGATAATGCTTGCCGCTGGTGGCCTGCGGTGCCAGCGGGACAGTTTGCGGAGTGGC
>NZ_DALZCD010000305.1:0-4999 GCF_031978025.1 Erwinia sp. | reverse complement strand
ACGTACAGTTGCTCTGCCGCACGGGTAAAACTTTGCTGGCGTACCACTTCCACAAAATAGCGCAGGGCTCTGACGTCCATAAACATTCCTGTAGGGCATAGTTCAGATAATATTAAGTCATTTTTTTCACCCTCTGGTACGGCTTTATACTCTCTTTACGCATTATTCAGAGAGAACCCCATCATGACACTGGCGATACGCCCGCAAAACACATGGCCGCAACGTATTCAGGTCCCCCTGCAGGTTGCGCTGTACGTCGCTTTTTTCCTGGTTGCGCAACAGCTGGTGGACTGGTTGCACCTGCCGTTACCTGCCAATATCGTCGGGATGTTGCTGCTACTCGCCCTGATTATGCTACGCGTGCTCCCTCTGAAGTGGGTGAAGGCCGGGTCGCGGTGGTTGTTGGCGGAAATGCTGCTGTTTTTCATTCCGGCGGTGGTTGCGGTTGTTAACTACTCACAGCTGCTCAGGGTGGACGGCTGGCGGATTATGCTGGTTATCATGATCAGTACGCTGCTGGTCCTTTCCGCTACTGCGCTGGTGGTAGACCGCGTTTATCGTTTTGAAATCTGGCTGGCGGAACGTAAAAAGGAGCGTCGGGGTGAATAGTTTTTTTATCAGCCTGCTTTGCCTGCTGGTCACGCTGCTGGTGTACTTCCTTAATAAGCGCCTTTATCGTCGCTGGCACAGGCTGTTGCTGATGCCGCTGGTGATGACGCCAATGGTGCTGGTCGCGCTGCTGCTGCTGACCCATATTTCCTGGCAAAGCTATATTGGTGAAAACCGCTGGCTGCTGTGGCTGCTTGGCCCGGCTACGCTGGCCTTCGCCGTGCCGGTTTACGAAAATGTCGCCATCATCCGTCGTCACTGGCTCTCGCTTAGCGCAGGCGTGCTGACCGCCACGCTGGTCGCCGTGTGCAGTTCGGTATGGCTGGCAAGGCTGCTAACGCTGCCGGAAGCGATCCAGCGCAGCCTGGCCGTGCGGTCAATTACCACGCCGTTTGCGCTGGCAGCGGCGAAGCAACTGGGCGGGCAGCCCGATCTGGTGGCGCTGTTTGTGGTGATTACCGGCGTGTTCGGCATGGCCGTAGGCGATCTGCTGTTTATTCGTCTTGCCGTTAAGCAAGGGCTGGCGAAAGGCGCGGGGTTTGGTGCAGCTTCACATGGCGCAGGTACCGCTCGTGCCTATGAAATTGGTCAGGAGGAGGGCGTGGTTGCCAGCCTGGTTATGATGCTGTCAGGGGTAGTCACGGTAGTGATTGCGCCACTGATAGGCCGCCTGATGTGGACGATGGTCTGATGAATGGCCAGTAACAGCAATAGTGACTAAACGAACTTTGAGATTCATCGCATTCTCATTTAATTCTTTCGGTTGATGCTTTAGTCTTTGCGGCCGTCGGGAAAACGGCGTGAGTACATTCATCAGGAGAATAATATGAAAGCAGTGGCAACTACCGCAGGCGCTCTGGCGCTACTGGCGCTGGCCGGTTCAGCACAGGCTATTGAAGGCGGTGTCGACGTTGGTCGTAATTATACCAATTTATACGCAGGCATGGGCGCTGACACCCCGGGCCTGGCGCTGACCGGTAACTGGTTGCGCAGCGATCACGACGGCAGCATGGGTAGCCTGGGTCTGGGTTACAACGTGGCAGTGGGCGATTTGTTTATTACGCCTGGCGTGAAGGCAATCTCTACTAATCCAAAAAACAGTAAAGATGGCTACGCGGTAGCAGTGGGCGCTGGCGTGAGACTGCCGGTGACCAAAATGTTTAATGTGTTCGGCCAGTATTACTACTCACCGGATTCCTTCTCCAGCCACATTGATAACTATCAGGAAGCCTCCGCTGGCGTAAGCTTCCAGCCAATCTCCCTGGTTGACGTGCGCGTGGGTTATCAGTACCTGGCGATGAACGGCAAAGATGGCCGTAAAGACAACGTGATTGCTGATGGTCCATACGTTGGTGCTTCTCTGCATTTCTGATGCAAAGGGCAGCGAGTCCGGCTTTGAACGGACTCGCTTTACGCCTGCTCTGGCTTTAGCCTGTGACAATCCCCTACTAGTGACTTTTCCCGCTTTCAATCCCTACGCCAGTCTGTGAACGGACAAACTGTGCCTGAAAACGCTGACGCTCCTGTTGGCCTGATGCTGAACGATCGGTCACGGAAAAAAACCAGGTGCCGATGAAAGCGACCAGCATGGAAAACAGCGCCGGATACTCGTAAGGGAATACCGGCTTCGCGTGGCCCAGCACCTGCACCCACACCGTCGGTCCCAGGATCATCAGCACTACCGCCGTCAGTAATCCCAGCCAGCCGCCCGCCATCGCGCCTCTTGTGGTCAGTTTCGACCAGTACATCGACAGCAGAATAATCGGGAAGTTACAGCTTGCCGCAATCGAGAAGGCCAGCCCGACCATAAAGGCAATATTCTGTTTCTCAAACAAAATACCCAGCGCAATAGCCACCACTCCCAGCACCAACACGGTGATTTTTGAGACGCGCAGCTCCTGCTTCTCGGTTGCCTGACCTTTTTTAACCACGCTGGCATAGAGGTCGTGCGACACTGCCGAGGCGCCTGCCAGCGTCAGGCCAGCGACCACCGCCAGGATAGTGGCGAACGCTACCGCAGAAATAAAGCCGAGAAAAAGGCTGCCGCCAACCGCATCAGCCAGGTGCACCGCCGCCATATTGTTTCCCCCAATCAGCAGGCCGGTCGCATCCTTAAAGGCGGGATTAGCGCCGACCAGCAGAATGGCACCGAAACCGATAATAAAGGTCAGGAAATAGAAATAACCCATAAAGCCGGTCGCGTAGAAGACGCTTTTACGCGCTTCGCGGGCGTCGCTGACGGTAAAGAAACGCATCAAAATATGCGGCAGACCTGCCGTACCAAACATCAGCCCCAGCCCGAGCGACAGCGCGGAAATCGGGTCGTGCACCAGCCCGCCAGGACGCATAATAGCCACGCCTTTTGGATGCACCGCCATAGCCTGAGTGAAGAGATTATTAAAGCTGAAGCCCACGGTTTTCATTACCATGATCGCCATAAAGCTGGCGCCGAACAGCAGCAAGACCGCTTTGATAATCTGCACCCAGGTGGTCGCTAACATGCCGCCGAACAGCACGTAGAGCACCATCAAAATGCCTACCATGACCACGGCAACGTGGTAATCCAGGCCGAACAGCAGCTGGATAAGCTTACCCGCTCCCACCATCTGTGCAATCAGATAAAGCGCCACCACCACCAGCGACCCGCAGGCAGACAGCGTGCGGATAGGCAGCTGCTTCAGACGATAGGATGCAACGTCGGCAAAGGTGTAGCGGCCCAGGTTACGCAGCCGTTCGGCAATCAGAAACAGGATAATCGGCCAGCCGACCAGAAAACCCAGCGAATAGATCAGGCCGTCGTAACCAGAGGTATAAACCAGTGCGGAAATGCCCAGGAAAGACGCGGCGGACATAAAGTCACCTGCCATCGCCAGGCCATTCTGAAAACCGGTAATATTACCGCCTGCGGTATAATAATCGCTGCGCGAACGGGTACGTTTGGAAGCCCACCAGGTGATACCCAACGTGGCCGTGACAAATATCAGAAACATCACGATAGCTTCAATATTTGTGGGCTGTTTTTCAACAGCGCCGCTAATAGCATCGGCGGCACGCGAAGTGAACGGCAGCAGCAGGGCGAAATAAAGAAAAAGTTTCATCCTTTCACCTCATCCAACAGGGCTTTGGTTAAGCGGTCGAATTCGCCATTGGCCCGCCAGACATAAATACCGGTTAAAAGAAAAGAAATAACAATCAGCCCAATGCCAATAGGGATCCCACGGGTTACACTCGTATTGGCGTCAAGCGGCGTACCCAGCCAGCCGGGCGCAAAAGCGATCAATAAAATAAAGCCGACGTAAAGAATAAGCATTATTACCGAAAGCAGCGTGGCGAAAGCCTGCCGTTTTCTGACCAGCTCTTTAAAAAGCGCACTTTTTTCAATCCGCTGATATCTATCGTTCATCACAGAATCTCCAGAGATAATTGCAAGAGCTGTTATGAGATCCGGCTTTGCCCACCGTGCTGATTGAGCGACTGCGCCGGTAATGCCTCATCATCGGGAAGCTGATAAATAAAGGGCAGCGTGATAATTAATACGCTGCCCGGTGACGCTTTATGCTTTTTTACTTATGCTCAGGGCAGGGTAATACCCTGTTTCTCCTCCAGCAGTTTTTCCACCACGCCCGGATCGGCCAGCGTTGAGGTATCGCCTAAATTAGTGGTATCGCCAACGGCAATCTTGCGCAGGATGCGGCGCATAATTTTCCCGGAGCGTGTTTTCGGCAGGGAGTCTGTCCAGTGCAGGACATCTGGCGTAGCGATGGGGCCGATCTCTTTACGTACCCAGCTGCGCACCTCGGTATACAGCTCAGGCGTTGGCTCTTCACCGCTGTTCAGCGTGATATAGGCGTAAATAGCCTGGCCTTTAATGGCGTGAGGAATACCGACTACGGCCGCTTCGGCGATTTTAGGATGCGAAACCAGCGCAGATTCGATCTCTGCCGTGCCCAGTCGATGGCCGGAAACGTTCAGGACGTCATCCACGCGGCCGGTGATCCAGTAATAGCCATCCTCGTCGCGTCGCGCACCGTCGCCGCTGAAATACATGTTCTTAAAGGTGGAAAAGTAAGTTTGTTCAAAGCGTTCATGATCGCCGAACAGCGTGCGCGCCAACCCCGGCCAGGCATCGACGATCACCAGGTTGCCTTCACAGGCCCCTTCCAGCGCGTTGCCTTCGTTGTCGACCAGCGCGGGCTGGACGCCGAAGAAGGGTTTGGTGGCCGAACCGGCCTTTAGTTCGGTCGCCCCAGGCAGCGGGGCGATCATAAAGCCGCCCGTTTCCGTCTGCCACCAGGTATCAACAATCGGGCAGCGGCTGTTGCCGATTTTTTGGTAATACCACTCCCAGGCTTCCGGGTTGATCGGCTCGCCCACGGAACCCAGAATGCGC
>NZ_DALZCD010000304.1:0-5012 GCF_031978025.1 Erwinia sp. | reverse complement strand
GCGATCGAGTACCGGTAACGCCTCGCGGCCTCGATCACCGGCGGCCAGCGCACCAAGACGAACCGCTGAACGGATTAACGCGCCGGTTTTATAGCGATGAATTTGCTCAAGCTCGCTCAGGCCAACCTGCTGGCCTTCTGCCGCCAGATCCAGCGCCTGACCGCCGCACATGCCTGCCACGCCGCTGGCCTGAGCCAGTTCAGAAATCATGGCGATACGGTGTTCTGCCGTTACGCCGGGCATTGCCGTATCGGCAAGTATAGTGAAGGCGAGCGTTTGTAGCGCGTCGCCGGCTAAAATAGCCGTATCTTCGCTGAATTTAATATGGCAGGTCGGCTGGCCGCGCCGCAGACTATCATCATCCATCGCGGGCAGATCGTCGTGGATCAGCGAGTAGGCGTGAATGCACTCAACCGCCGCAGCGGGCGCGTCCAGCGATGCATCATCAGCATGCAGCATTTTGCCGGTGGCATAAACCAAAAACGGACGCAGCCTTTTTCCACCCAGCAGGGCGCCGTATTCCATGGCGTTCACCAGCGACGATTGCTGAAAAGGCAACGCGGTGATAAAGCGCTGTAAAGCCTGATTAACTCGCGCGTGGTGCGCAGTAAGGAGAGCGCTAAAATCCATCAGTCGTTTTCCGGCGTGAAGGGCTGAAGATCGCCATTTTTATCGTCGTTAAGCAGGATTTGCACACGCTGCTCCGCCTGCTGGAGTTTTTGCTGGCCTGCTCGCGCCAGCTGTACGCCGCGTTCAAACTCGTTAAGCGCCTCTTCCAACGGCAGCTCGCCGCTTTCAAGGCGGGAAACAATCTGCTCCAGCTGGGCAAGCGAGGTTTCAAAACTGGCGGGCTGTTCGGCTTTCTTCGGCATAATAACGTTTGCTCAGTGATGTTTTAGTCTGTCAGGTCACTCATGGTAGCCGACTCAAATTGATAAGCAAAATAATGATTCCGACCGCGGTTGAAGAAGCAGTCGCCAGGCAGATGTGATACACTCCTCTCCCCTGGATGTGAAGGGCGTAAGCTACTTTGCAATTCTCTGATTTTACCAGCTAAGTGTGCTCCATTTCAGCACTTAATTGCCCGTTGAGCCCGTGCCACCATGAAGTTTATCATTAAATTATTCCCTGAAATCACCATTAAAAGCCAGTCCGTTCGCCTGCGTTTTATCAAAATGTTAACGACGAACATCCGTAACGTGCTGAAACAGTGCGACGAGACGCTGGCCGTGGTGCGCCACTGGGACCATATCGAAGTCCGTTCTAAAAACGAAAGCCATCGCAGCTATATCATCGATGAACTGTCGCGCATTCCCGGTATTCATCATGTGCTGGAAGTTGAAGAGCGCGGTTATACCGATCTGCACAACATTTTTGAGCAGACGCTGGCGATGAACCGTGAGCGTATTGAAGGCAAAACCTTCTCCGTACGCGTGAAGCGTCGCGGTAAGCATGAATTCAGCTCGCAGGACGTTGAGCGCTATGTTGGCGGCGGGCTGAATCAGCACGTCGAGAGCGCACAGGTCAAGCTGAACCATCCGCAGGTCACGGTCAACTTAGAGATTGAAGACGATCGCCTGCTGCTGATTACCGGCCGTTATGAAGGCATTGGCGGTTTTCCTATCGGCAGCCAGGAAGACGTGCTGTCGCTGATTTCCGGCGGCTTCGACTCCGGCGTCTCCAGCTATATGCTGATGCGTCGCGGCTGCCGCGTGCACTACTGCTTCTTTAACCTCGGCGGCGCGGCGCATGAAATCGGCGTGCGGCAGGTGGCACACTATTTGTGGAACCGCTTTGGCCGCTCGCACAAGGTACGCTTTGTGGCTATCAACTTTGAGCCGGTAGTGGGCGAAATTCTGGAAAAAGTGGACGACGGCCAGATGGGCGTGGTGCTGAAGCGTATGATGGTGCGCGCGGCCTCTACCATTGCCGAACGTTACGGTGTGCAGGCTCTGGTGACCGGCGAGGCGCTGGGCCAAGTCTCCAGCCAGACGCTGACCAATCTGCGGCTGATCGACAATGCTTCTGATACGCTTATCCTGCGTCCGCTGATTTCGCATGACAAAGAGCATATTATCAAGCTGGCGCGTCATATCGGTACGGAAGATTTTGCCCGCACCATGCCGGAGTACTGCGGTGTAATTTCGAAAAGTCCGACTGTAAAAGCGGTGAAAGCGAAAATCGAGGCGGAAGAGCAAAACTTTGATTTTGCGGTGCTGGATAAAGCCATCGAGGAAGCCACCAATGTTGATATCCGTCAGATTGCGGAAGAGACCGGACAGGAAGTGGTGGAAGTAGAAACCGTGGTCTCCTTTGGCGATAACGACGTGGTGCTGGATATCCGCTCGCCTGACGAGCAGGATGACAAGCCGCTGGAACTGGAAGGCATAGAGGTCAAAGGGATGCCGTTCTATAAGCTCAGCACCCAGTTTGGCGATCTTGATCAGAGTAAAACCTGGCTGCTCTACTGCGATCGGGGCGTAATGAGCCGTTTGCAGGCGCTCTATCTGCACGAGCAGGGCTTTAAAAACGTTAAGGTTTATCGCCCTTAAGCGGGCAGATAAAAAGGCGCTGGCTTCAGCGCCTTTTTTATTCTTCAATCATTATTGTCTGCTGATGCCAGCCCATGGGCAACGGCTCCGACCTGACTGTTTCCACCTCGCACAGCTTTAGCGGGCGTGACCCGTCAGCAGCAGAGTAAAAGTCTTTAATGGACAGGTGCATTTTGCCGGGCCTCTCTGAAAAGAGTCTCTACCCATTCCTTTTAATATGGAAACGCTATTCGATATCGATTCAGGCAGAAATAAACTGCCCGGTTTATTCCACCCACTCCCGATAATCGAAAATGCCCGCAGCCGGCACCAGCTGTTGTGCGACCTCGTGCGCTTTTTCTTTACCCGCCAACAGGTCGATCAGCTTGAGGGCAAAATCGATCGCGGTACCGGGAGCCTGACTGGTGAGCAGATTGACACGGCGATCCCAGACCACGCGCTTATCCATCCACCGGCTGTCGGGAATGGTCTCTTTAAGGCCAGGGAAGCCGGTCATGTTGCCAACCGGAAACAGATTATGCGGCACCAGCACCGTGCCGGGTGCTGCGCAAATCGCGGCAACAATACGGCCTGACTGATGAAATTGACGCACCGTTTCGACCAGTAGCGGACTGTCGCGAAACGCTTCTGCCCCTTTCAGGCCGCCGGGCAGCACAATGGCCGCAAAGTCGTTGTCGGCCACTTCTACCAGGGTGGCATCCGTCAGCAGCCGTACGCCGCGCGAACAGCGAATCTCTTTACTACCGTCGTCCGTTACGCTGGCGGTAGTGACCGTGAAGCCCGCGCGTACCAGCAGATCGATAGTGGTGACGGCTTCGGTTTCCTCACTGCCAGGTGCCAGGCAAACCAGTACCGATACGTTCCCGCTCATAATCTTGTTCCTTACGCTTAATCATTTCATAAAGTCGGCTGTTTTCCGGGGTGGCCAGGCCCTGCGCCCGCGCACGGCGGATAACGTAGCCGGTAATATAATCAATTTCGGTGCGCCGTTGCGCGCGAATGTCCTGCAGCATAGAAGAGGTATTGGCGGCGGTCGCGATAATAATTTCTTTCACGTAGTCCAACAGCGCCTCGCGAGAGGTATGTTGCCCCTCGCGCTCCATAACCATCGCCACTTCATTACAGAGCTGGGCCACTTCCTGCGGGTGATTAAGCAGCTCGCCGTTAGTGCAGTCGTACTGGACCGTCAGCGGATTGATCACGCAGTTAACGGCCAGTTTTTGCCAGGCGGCAGAGGAGACGTTGTTATGCCATGCCACATCCGGCAACGCCAGCTGCAGCGTTTCCGCCAGCTTGCTGAGCATGGCGCCATCAGCAGAAGTGGGGCCAATATGGGTAATACCGGCAGCCACATGAATAACCACCGTACCGTCGCGCTTTGCCGCATGGGTAGTAATGCCACGCAGCAGCGGCTGCGTAAGCATCTTAAGTTCGTCAAGCGTGCCCATACCATTATGCAGCAGCAGAACGGGACAGTCCTCACGCAGAATAAACCGTAAATTTTTTACCGCTTCAGAAACCTGCCAGGCTTTCAGTGTCACCAGCAGCAGATCGCTTTGCGCTAAAAATACCGGATCGTTGGCAATGAAGGTTTTGTTACTCATGTTGCCGTTAAGATCTACCACGTTGACCGAGCAGTAGGGCTGCGGTACACGTAACCAGCCCTGAACCTCATTGCCCTGAGCATCCAGCGCAGCCAGCCAGATCTGCCCTAAAGCGCCGCATCCCAATACGGTAATCTTCATTGTTCCTCTCCGCAGACCGGTTGTGTTAAGCCTGCCGGGTGCGCCAGCAGATCTCTTCTTATTATAGCTTTCCATGCCGATGGTTTTTTTACTGATGCTAAGTGGGTATTATGCCTGTCACAACAGAATCAGGAGAAAAAATCATGCCATCATTCGATATCGTATCTGAAATCGACTTGCAGGAAGTGCGCAACGCCGTTGAAAACGCCAACCGTGAAATTTCCACCCGTTTCGATTTTCGCAATGTGACGGCCAGTTATGAACTGAACGAAAAAAACGAAACGATTAAGGTGCTGAGCGAGTCTGATTTCCAGGTGAAGCAGCTGGTGGATATTCTGCGCGAGAAGCTGCTCAAGCGCAGCATTGAAGGCGGTGCGCTGGAAGTGCCGGAGGAGATTGAACACAGCGGTAAAAGCTGGAGCGTGGAAGTTAAACTGAAAAAAGGCATTCCGTCCGAGGTGGCGAAAAAAATCGTCAAGCTGATTAAAGACAGCAAGCTGAAAGTGCAGTCGCAAGTTCAGGGTGAAGAAGTTCGCGTGACCGGTAAATCCCGTGACGACCTGCAAGGCGCGATGGCGCTGGTGCGTGGCGGCGACCTGGGCCAACCGTTCCAGTTTAAAAACTTCCGCGACTAATGAATCAATGATAAAAGGGCGAAGATATCGCCCTTTTATTCAGCTGTTTTCCGCGCCATGTTCCCCAGAGTGCAGTCCTC
>NZ_DALZCD010000303.1:0-5072 GCF_031978025.1 Erwinia sp. | reverse complement strand
CGGGGGATATGACCATGGCCCTGTGGCGCGGCGGCGACGTCATTCTGGGATCGATTCTGGCGCTGCTGTTCACCAGTATTTACCCACAGAAAGCCTATACCCACTGGCGCATCAAGCTTTCCGATTCCCTGCTGGAAACCGCAAAAATCTACCATGCCGGCTTTTCGCCTAATCTGGTAGACAAGCCCCGGCTGTCGCGTCCCCTGCAGCGGCTGCTGACCGGCGTGGTGAAAATGCGTTCACTGATCGTGCCCGCCAGCAAAGAGACACGCATTCCTCGCTCGGTTTTCGAAGGTATTCAGACCCTGAACCGCAATATGGTCTGTACGCTTGAGCTGCAGCTGAACGCCTGGTGGTCATCGCGTGAAAGCCATCTGATTATGCTTAATGCGCCGACGCTGAAGCGTACCCAACAGATGACGGAAAACACGCTGCGTGCGCTGTCAAAAGCGATAGTAGCGGGCAGTACCGATCAAATTTCTGCCAACAGTGCGGAACTGGCGGAAATCACTCGTGAGCTGCGGCAGCTGATCAAAGCCTCCAACAGCGACGAGCTGGTGGAAACGCCTATCCACGGCTATGTCTGGCTGAGTCTGGAGATGGCCGCGCAGCTGGAAAGGCTGTCGGATCTGATGCGTCTGGTGCTGCGTAAATAAACGATTAATAACAACTTACTGCGAAAAGCGCCGGTTCGCGCTAAGATAGCGCCAGTCCGACTCTACCACTACTCGCCTCGACAGCGGCTCGCCGCTAAGCTGAGCGTAACGATAATAATGCCTGCCCTGCAGGCCTGAACAGAAGGTGTTTCCATGGAAAATGCAAAGCAATCCTTTCAGGACGTACTGGAGTTTGTGCGGATGTTCCGTCGTAAGAACAAGCTGCAGCGTGAAATCCACGATATTGAAAAGAAAATCCGCGACAACCAGAAACGTGTGCTGCTGCTGGATAACCTGAGTGAATATATCAAGCCTGGCATGAGCGTTGAAGCCATTCAGGAAATCATCAGCAGTATGCGCAGCGATTACGAAGATCGCGTTGATGATTACATCATCAAAAACGCCGACCTTTCCAAAGAGCGCCGCGAGCTTTCCAAACGGCTCAAAGCAATGGGCGAGCCTAAAGAAGCCGTGGGCGAGCCTAAAGCGCAGTAGCCAAAGCTTAAAAACGAGAAAAAGGCGATCGACGATCGCCTTTTTTGATCCGCAAGGACAGGGTGGCAACCGCACGGAAAAATCATTTTTCTCCGGAAAAGACTTTGCATATCAGAGCGCCTTTTACCATCATCAGTAGAGTCTTCTCCATTTCTGGCAGGCAGCATCTTGCAAATATTCCGTGTTTCTCCGTTAGAGGCCATCAGGCGCACGCCCTGGTATCCTAAAAGACGTTCTTATCGGGTTCTGTTCTGGCGAGAAATCACGCCGCTGGCGGTACCGATCTTTTTTGAGAACCTTTGCGTGCTGTTGATGGGGGTGCTGAGCACCTTCCTGGTGAGCTGGCTGGGCAAGGAGGCGATGGCGGGTGTTGGGTTGGCCGACAGCTTTAATATGGTCATCATCGCTTTTTTCGCCGCTATTGATTTGGGGACGACGGTGGTGGTGGCGTTTAGCCTGGGCAAGCTCAATCGTGAGCGTGCCCAGTCGGCTGCCCGACAATCGCTGGTGTTGATGACCGTATTCGCCATACTGCTGGCGACAGGCATCGAATTTTACGGCGAATGGATCATCAATCTTATTGCCGGTAGCGCAGAGCCACGCGTAAAAGAGATGGCGCTGATCTATCTCAATATTACCGCCTGGAGCTATCCGGCCGCCGCCATTGCGCTGATCGGCTGCGGTGCGCTGCGGGGAGCGGGCAATACCAAAATCCCCATGCTGATTAATGGCGGCATGAATATCCTCAATATTATTTTCAGTACTGTGCTGATTTACGGCTGTTTTTCCTGGAAAGGCATGGGCTTTTTTGGGGCCGGACTGGGGCTGACTATTGCCCGTTACATCGGCGCGGCAGCGGTTATTTACGTGCTGGCGATTGGGTTTAACCCGCGGCTGAAAATTTCACTGAAAAGCTATTTCACCCGGCTCAACACCAATATCCTGATGGAAGTGTTGAGCATTGGCGTACCTGCCAGTATTGAGTCGGTGCTGTTTAACGGCGGCAAGCTGCTGACTCAGGTTTTTGTGGCGGGTATGGGCACCGACGTCATTGCCGGGAATTTTATCGCCTTTTCGGTTGCCTCGATGATTAACCTGCCGGGTAACTCGCTGGGTTCTGCCTCGACTATTATCGTCGGCACCCGACTAGGCAAAGGGCAGTTGAAACAGCCGGAGAGGCAGCTGCGGCATATTTTCTGGCTCTCGACCATCGGGCTGTGTGCGCTGGCTGCGCTGACGGTGCCCTTTGCCGGTATCCTGGCCTCGTTTTATACCCGCGACGAAGATGTTATCCATGTGGTCAAGATACTGATCTGGCTGAACGCGCTGTTTATGCCATTTTGGGCGGCATCCTGGGTGCTGCCTGCAGGACTGAAAGGCGCGCGTGACGCCAGGTTTACCATGTGGGTTTCGCTGCTGGGCATGTGGGGATGCCGCATTGTGGCTGGCTATGGGCTGGGCGTCGTGCTGGGCTTTGGCGTGGTAGGGATCTGGCTGGGCATGTTTCTGGACTGGATTGTGCGTGGTCTCTTTTTCTACCGCCGCATGACCAGCGGACGCTGGCTGTGGAAATACGCGCCCCGACAGGAGCCAGCCGATCAGGACCTGGCGCTGACAAAAAAATAACCGGAAATCACCATGCAATCGCCTCCTTCCGCCCGTCCGGAATCGCTGTTTCAGTACCGCTCTTTTGTGGCCTTTTGGCTGGCTCGTACCAGTTCCAGCTTTGGTTTTCAGATGCTCTCTATCGCGGTTGGCTGGCAGATTTATGCGCTTACCGGTCGCGCCTTTGATCTGGGGTTAATTGGGCTGGCACAGTTCCTGCCAGCGGTGGTACTGGCTCTGCCGGCCGGACACGTTGCCGACCAGTTCGACCGTCGTCGCGTGGTGTTGCTGGGGCAATTTACCGAGCTGCTGGCGATTGTCGCGCTGGCGGGACTGACGCTGATGCATCTGACCAGCGAACGGGTCATTTTGTCGCTGATTTTTGTCCTTTCCATTGCCAAAACGCTGGAAGCACCGTCGCTACAGTCAATGCTGCCCGCACTGGTTCCACCGGCTATCCTGGCCCGGGCGACAGCCGCTAACGCCGCGTCAATGCAGACCGCTTCCATGCTTGGCCCGGCGCTGGGCGGATTTTTATACGTTGCCGGGCCGCAGGCTGTTTATATCACTACCGGCGTGCTCTATCTGATCTCTGTGGTCATGGTCAGCCGTCTGCGCTACGACCATGCGCCGCCGCCGCGCACGCCAGCCACTTTTGCCAGCGTTTTTGCCGGGGTGAAATTTATCCGTAACCGGCCGGACGTACTGGGCGTGATTTCGCTGGATCTGTTTGCAGTCCTGTTGGGCGGCGCCACGGCGCTGCTGCCTATTTTCGCGAAAGATATCCTGCATACCGGCCCCTGGGGTCTGGGCCTGCTGCGCGGCGCACCGGCGGTTGGCGGTCTGCTGGTGGGGTTCTGGCTCAGCCGTCGCTCGCTGGAGCGTCATGTCGGAAAAATAATGTTTGCCTCCGTGGCCGGATTTGGCGCGGCGACGCTGGTGTTCGCACTCTCTAAAGAACTGTGGCTTTCCCTGCTGGCGCTGTTTGCGCTGGGCGGGTTTGATATGGTCAGTATGGTGATCCGCGGCTCGCTGGTGCAGCTGGATACGCCGGACGAAATGCGTGGGCGCGTCAGCGCCGTCAATTCGATTTTCATCAACACCTCTAATCAGCTCGGCGAGTTTGAGTCAGGAATGCTGGCGGCCTGGCTGGGCGCGGCTCCGGCGGCGGCCCTTGGCGGTATCGGCACGTTGGTTGTGGTCGGCCTGTGGATGGCCTGGTTCCCGAGCCTGCGCAAACGCCAGCGGCTACACGATCCTGCCGCTTCTTCCTGATTTTGCTATGAACAAGCGCCGTCAGGCCGTGGCGGCGCTGTACATCGTTTTTAACAGGCAGGGTGCTAATGGCACCCTCTTTTTTCGCTCGTTACTTCCATTTCCCCTCTTTTTTCCGAGGGTTAAACCCGTACCCTAAGTCATCCACGACCCAAAACCGCCTCGCTCGTTGTTGCAAATGAAAACCATTATCAATAAGATTGGCGCCCGGCAGTCCCGTTTTTGAGCATGGGTGAGGGAAGGTGATGAGATGACGGATGATTGGGATAGCGGCTCGCAGGCAGACTGGCAGCACAGACTTAGCCTGGGATCGCCAGCGGTTTTAACGGAAGGGGACAGCTGCACAGTGACCTTTTACTGGCAGGATCCTGCCGGGACGGCGCTGACTTCACCGGTGCGCCGGGTATGGATTTATATTACCGGTGTTACCGATCATCATCAGCCGCAGGCGCCGCAAAGCCTGCAGCGGATCCCCGGCACGGCTATCTGGCAGTGGCAGGTTCGGCTGAATGCGGGCTGGCGGGGAAGCTACTGCTTTATTCCTTCCGTCAATGAACAGGATTTCTCCGCCGGAGCGCTGCAAAACCCGCCCGATCCTATGGCGGTGCGCGAAGGCTGGCGCAGGCTACTGCCGCAGGCGATAGCCGATCCGCTTAACCCGAACGCCAGCTGGCGAGGCGGCCGCGGCCATCCTGTTTCCGCGTTGCATTTGCCCCAGGCGCCTGCGCAGCCGGGCTGGTCAGAGAAAGCCGATTTCACTGCGCCGCGCTGCCTGTCGTGGGAGAGCCAACGCCTGGGCAATCAGCGTCGGGTGTGGGTCTTTACCACCGGGGAAAGCCAGCCGGAACAGCGCCCGCTGGCGGTGCTGCTGGATGGTCAGTTTTGGGCGGAACAGATGCCGGTGTGGTCTGCATTGCAGGTGCAAACCCAGCGCGGCCAGCTGCCGCAGGCGGTTTATCTGCTGATTGATGCACTCGACACGCAGCATCGCAGTAAGGAGCTGCCCTGTCATCCAGACTTCTGGCTGGCGGTACAGGAAGA
>NZ_DALZCD010000302.1:0-5101 GCF_031978025.1 Erwinia sp. | reverse complement strand
GCCCGGGCGAGTTTGCGCGCGGATGCCGATCTGCGCCGATGATCCGGCGTATTTCATGGCGTTTCCCAGCAAATTGATCAGCACGCGTTCAAACAGCGGGCCGTCAACGTGAACCAACGCTAACGGATCGGCCAGCTCCAACGTAACGGGCTGTCTGCCGCCCGGGTCCAACGTGGCAAGCGCACTGCCAATCACCTCTTCCAGCGTCAGCCATTCACGCTTCAGGTGAAAGCCGCCGGTCTGTAAACGGGCCATATCCAGTAAATTATTCACCAGCCGCGTCAGCCGCAGCACATGCTGCCGGATTTCACTTGCCTGGCGGGCCTGGGGCAGTTTGGCCGACGCCAGATCCAAAGTCAGGATCTCGACCTGGCCAAACAGTACGGTAAGCGGCGTCCGCAGATCGTGTGACAGCGCGGCCAGGAGCGAATGGCGCAGCTGTTCGCGTTCGCCGATCACGCGCGCCTGCTCCTCACTGGCCGTTAGCTGTAAACGTTCCAGCGCGCTGGCGGTCAGCAGCAGAACCGTTTCCAACAGCTGTTGCTGTTCAGGAAGGGCGGGCGGTGTTTGCTGCGCAATCACCATCACGCCCAGGCTTTTCTCTGCGGCGCGCAGCGGCAGGATCTGATAAGGCACACCGGGCAGGGTGTCGGTTCCCGCGCCCGCTGGCTCGCCCTGCACAAAACTCCAGCGAGCAATGCCTTCATCCCAGCTCATCACGTTTGGCGCAGGAAGCTGCCGGGTCAGCTGGTCATGTTCATCAGGCAGTAACAGGGTACTGTCGGCGTGAAAAATAGTATAAATGGCGTGATGGCTTGCCGCTGCCACCTCCTGCGTACTGCGGGCTGTCGCCAGCGAGCTGGACAGGGCGTAAAGCTGGCCGGTACGCCTTTCACGGTAGCGGGCAATGCGTGCCTGATAGCGAACGCCTGCCGTCAGGTTACCGACAATCAGCCCGACGCTCAGCATGACGCCGAACGTTAACAGATACTGTGCGTCAGAGACCGCCAGCGTGCCACGCGGAGCAACAAAAAAGAGATCGAAACTGACGACGTTAATTATCGTGGCAAACACGGAAGGCCAGCGGCCGGCCTGGAGCGCCACCACCACCACGCCCAGCAGATACAGCATTACCAGGTTAGCCGGATCAAAAGCCAGCAGCCAGTGGCTGGCGATAAAGGTGATCGCCGCGCAAAGCGCTGTGGCGAGCAGACAGCCGTGTATTCCCTGACGCCAGCGCTTTGCCTGCCGTTGCGGCGGCGTAGTCGCGGCAGGTCTGTCGCCGGGTGCAACAATCACCAGGTCAAGCTCGGGCGCTCGTCTGGCAAGGCGATCGGCTAAAGAAAACGATCGAAACAGATGGCGATCTCTGCCGCGTCCCAACACCACTTTGCCAAGGTCGTGGTCGCGTGCATAGCGGGCAATCGCCTTATCTGCTGAGGCGTCGGCCAGCACCGCGCTTTCCGCTCCCAGCTGACGCGCCAGACGCAGCGAGGCCAGCGCGGTGCGGCGCTGTTGCTGCGTCAGACGTAGCCAGCCTGGCGTTTCCACGCAGACCGCGTGCCATTCGCTGCCCAGCCGGGCGGCCAGACGTGCGGCGGTGCGCACCAGCTTTTCGCTCCCCTCGTCGTAACCAACACAAAGCAGCACCGCGTCACGCGTATGCCATACTTTGTCCCGTCCACGACCGTCGCGCCAGGCCTGCATTTGGTTATCCACCCGATCGGCAGTACGCCGCAGCGCCAGCTCACGTAAAGCGATCAAATTGCCCTTGCGGAAAAAGTGCTCGGCCGCCCGGTCAGCGCGGTCGCCGGTATAGACTTTGCCCTGTTTAAGGCGCAGCAGCAGATCGTCGGGCGGCAAATCAACAAGAATTATTTCGTCGGCGGCATCGAAAAAGGGATCGGGCAGCGTCTCTCGTACCTGAATGCCGGTGACACCGTTGACCACATCATTCAGGCTTTCCAGGTGCTGCACATTCACGGTCGTCAGCACGTCGATCCCGGCCGCCAGCAGCTCTTTAACATCCTGCCAGCGTTTGGGATGACGGGAACCGGGGGCATTACTGTGCGCCAGCTCGTCAATCAAAATCACGGCGGGATGACGCGCGAGCGCGGCGTCCAGATCGAATTCTTCCACCTGACGGCCGCGATGTAGCCGCTGCTGCGGAGGCAGTCGCGGCAGCCCTTGCAGCAGCGCCGCCGTCTCCTGCCTGCCGTGCGTTTCCACCACGCCGATCAGCACATCCAGCTGACGGGCGTGCAGCCGCCGCGCTTCCTGTAGCATCGCCCAGGTTTTACCTACGCCCGCGCAGGCGCCGAAGAAAATTTTCAGTTTCCCGCGTGGCCGCTCGCGAGTCTGTTGCAGCAAGCGATCCGGGTCGGGGCGAAGCATATCGGCCATGCCGTTTCCTTATTTTGTGCGCAACGCATCCAGGGCAAGATTCAGCTCCGGCACGTTCACATAGGGCTGACCGCTGAAGCTGAACAGCGGATAGCGGGTATGCTCGGCGATCAGGCGGCTAATTGTCTCGGGGGAGAGCTGGCGCGCCTTCGCCACGCGCGGCATCTGCCAGCGCGCCGCTTCCGGTGAAATGCCGTTATCCAGTCCGCTGGCGGAAGCAGTCAGTAAATCAACCGGCACCCGTTCGCTGGCGTCCGGGTTTTCAACCCGGGCGGCCGCCAGACGATCGGCAAACAGCTTATTCAACGCCGGGTTACCGGGCGCCAGATTGCTGCCGCCGCTCGCCAGCGGATTATAAGGGGTTTCCGCCGTTGCCGACGGTCGGCCGTGAAAATATTTTGTCTGGCTGAACGCCTGGCCCAGCAGCCGCGAGCCGCGAACCTCGCCGTCAAGCATTAGCAGGGAGCCGCTTGCCTGCTGCGGAAAGAGCCACTGGCCCAACAGGGTGGTGACCATCGGGTAAACGCCGCCCGTCAGCAGCAGTAAAAAAGCCATCATAAAAAGCGCGGGACGCAGTTGCGACACGGTAAACCTCCTACAGCTGAAGAAGCAAATCGATAAGTTTGATGCCGATAAACGGCAGGGCCAGCCCACCTAAGCCATAGAGCGCCAGGTTACGGCGCAGCAGGGCTGCGGCGCTGAGCGGTTTATAGCTAACGCCGCGCAAGGCCAGCGGGATCAGGAAGATAATGATCAGGGCGTTAAAGATCACCGCGCTTAAAATGGCCGACGAGGGCGAATGCAGATGCATCACGTTCAGCGCGCTGAACTGCGGATAGCTGGCCGCAAACGCCGCCGGAATGATGGCAAAGTATTTCGCCACGTCGTTAGCCAGGCTGAAGGTTGTTAGCGAACCGCGCGTCATCAGCATCTGCTTGCCGATATGCACTACCTCAATCAGCTTGGTCGGGCTGGAATCCAAATCCACCATATTGCCCGCCTCTTTAGCCGCCTGGGTGCCGGAGTTCATCGCTACAGCCACGTCAGCCTGCGCTAGCGCGGGCGCATCGTTGGTCCCGTCGCCGGTCATCGCCACCAGGCGGCCTTCAGCCTGATATTGACGGATCAGCGCCAGCTTCGCTTCCGGCGTTGCTTCGGCAAGAAAATCATCCACGCCCGCCTCGGCGGCAATAGCGGCGGCGGTCAGCGGGTTATCGCCGGTGATCATCACGGTGCGGATACCCATTTTGCGCAACTCACCGAAGCGCTCTTTAATGCCTCCCTTGACGATATCCCGCAGCGCGATCACGCCCAGCACTTCAAGATTTTCTGAAACGACCAGCGGCGTGCCGCCCTGGCGAGCCACCTCGTTAACCTTTTCATCCATCTCTGCCGGGAACTGACCGCCGCTGGCGACCACATGGCGGCGAATGGCGTCGGCCGAGCCTTTACGGATGCTGCGCTGCGGTAAATTGATGCCGCTCATTCGCGTCTGGGCGGTAAAAGGAATAAATGTCGCCTGTAGCTGCTGTAAGTCCCGTTCGCGCAGGTTAAAACGCTGTTTAGCCAGCACGACGATACTGCGGCCTTCCGGCGTTTCATCGGCCAGCGATGCCAGCTGAGCCGCATCCGCCAGCCGCTGCTCGGCGATACCGCTGGCCGGCAAAAAGTCAGAGGCCTGGCGGTTGCCGAGCGTGATGGTGCCGGTTTTGTCCAGCAGCAGGATATCGACATCGCCCGCCGCTTCCACGGCACGACCGCTGGTGGCGATGACGTTAGCCGCCAGCATGCGGCTCATCCCGGCCACGCCGATCGCAGAAAGCAGGCCGCCGATAGTGGTGGGGATCAGGCAGACCAGCAGCGCAATCAGCACGGTGACGCTGACCGGCGTGCCGCTCCAGGCCGAGAAGGGCCACAGGGTGGCGGTTGCCAGCAAAAAGACCAGCGTCAGCGCAATCAGCAGAATGGTCAGCGCAACTTCATTGGGCGTCTTACGGCGGCTGGCGCCTTCGACCATCGCGATCATGCTGTCGAGAAAGGTTTCGCCCGGATTGGCGGTACAGCGGATCACCAGCCAGTCGGAAAGCAGCCGGGTGCCGCCAGTGACAGACGCAAAATCGCCGCCTGACTCACGAATGACCGGCGCCGATTCACCGGTAATGGCGCTTTCATCTACCGACGCGCCGCCCTCAATCACTTCACCGTCGCAGGGGATGATATCGCCCGCGCTGGCCAGCACAATATCGCCCTTACGCAGCTCGCTGGCAGCAATTTTTTCCGAAGGCGCGTCGTGGCGGGCCTCTTTCAGCCGCAGGGCGAAAGCGGTTTTTTGTACGCTTTTCAGGCTGCTGGCCTGCGCCTTGCTGCGGCCTTCCGCCAGCGCCTCGGCAAAGCAGGCAAACAGCACGGTAAACCACAGCCACAGGCTGACGGCGGCGGTAAAGCGGGTATCACCGGGCAGGCCGAAGGCCATCGCTATCGCCAGCAGCGTGGTCAGCACGCTGCCGATCCAGACTACAAACATCACCGGATTACGCCATTGCGCCTGCGGCGACAGTTTTTTTACTGCGTCAACCAGCGCCTGACGCAGTAGCGCAGGCTCGAATAAAGCCAGTTGTTTACGGTTCATCGGGTAAGCTCCGCGTGCATCAGATGATCCGCTATCGGGCCGGAGGCCAGAGCGGGAATAAAGGTCAGG
>NZ_DALZCD010000301.1:0-5103 GCF_031978025.1 Erwinia sp. | reverse complement strand
CGAGTTGGCGGCGGTATTGATGCGCTCAGCTCGCCGATTGGCAAAGCGGCAGGTATCGTGCTGGCCACCGTTTGCTATCTGGCCGTTGGCCCCCTTTTCGCCACCCCGCGCACCGCCACTGTCTCTTTTGAAGTGGGCATTGCACCGCTGACCGGCGACAGCGCGCTACCGCTGTTTATTTACAGCCTGGTCTATTTCGCACTGGTCATTGGCATTTCACTTTATCCAGGCAAGCTGCTGGATACTGTCGGACATATCCTGGCACCCCTGAAAATTGCCGCACTGGCCGTACTGGGTATCGCCGCGCTGATTTGGCCAGCGGGCAGCCTGGCCCCAGCGACCGAAAGCTATCAGCATGGTGCTTTCTCCAGCGGCTTTATTAACGGCTATCTGACGATGGACACGCTGGGCGCGCTGGTATTTGGCATTGTTATCGTGAATGCGGCTCGTTCTCGCGGGGTTAGCGAAGCCGGCCTGCTGACGCGCTACACTATTATTGCGGGTTTGATCGCGGGGGTAGGGCTGACGCTGGTTTATCTGGCCCTGTTTAAACTCGGCTCTGACAGCGCCTCTATTGTCGATCAGAACGCCAACGGCGCGGCTATCCTGCATGCCTATGTTCAGCACACCTTCGGGGGGCTGGGTAGCCTGTTCCTTGCGGCGCTAATTTTTGTGGCCTGTATGGTGACGGCAGTGGGCCTGACCTGCGCCTGCGCCGAGTTCTTCCAGCAGTATCTGCCGCTGACCTATCGTCAGTTGGTGTTTATTCTGGGCCTGTTCTCAATGCTGGTGTCGAATCTGGGGCTGAGCAAGCTTATCCAGTTTTCTATTCCTGTACTGACGGCTATCTATCCGCCTTGTATTGTCCTGATCCTGCTGAGCTTTACGCTGCGCTGGTGGAACAAAAGCATGCGTATTATCGCGCCGACCATGCTGGTCAGCCTGATTTTCGGCATCATTGATGGCATTAAAACCACGGCCTTTAAAGAGGTGCTGCCTGCGTTTACGGCCAATCTGCCGCTGGCCGAGCAGGGCCTGGCCTGGCTGCCGCCTTCCCTGGCGATGCTGGTCGTGGTGGCTATCTGCGATCGCGTAATGGGACGCGCGCAGGTGAATGCGCACCAGCAGTAAAAGTGTGATACCTTCTCCTGCCCGATCTCCGGCAGGAGAAGTTGACAGAGTTTAAGCAGAATGAAAGATGAAAAATAATACGCTCAAAAAGGGACTGAGTACCCGTCACATCCGCTTTATGGCGCTGGGTTCGGCCATCGGCACCGGTCTGTTTTACGGCTCGGCCGATGCAATGAAAATGGCCGGTCCAAGCGTCATTCTCGCCTATATCATCGGCGGCGCTATTGCTTACATCATCATGCGCGCGCTGGGTGAAATGTCGGTGAACAACCCGCAGGCCAGCTCGTTCTCCCGCTATGCTCAGGATTATCTTGGCCCGCTGGCCGGCTATATCACCGGCTGGACTTACTGCTTTGAAATCCTGATTGTGGCCATTGCCGACGTCACCGCTTTTGGCATCTATATGGGCGTCTGGTTCCCGGACGTGCCGCACTGGGTGTGGGTGCTGAGCGTGGTGCTGATTATTGGCGCTATCAACCTCGCCACGGTAAGAGTCTTTGGCGAAGTGGAGTTCTGGCTGTCACTGTTCAAGGTCGCGACCATCATTATTATGATCGTGGCGGGTATCGGGATTATTTTCTGGGGTATCGGTAACGGTGGTCAGCCTACCGGCATCAGCAATTTATGGACTAACGGCGGCTTCTTTGCCCATGGCGTCATCGGTATGGTGCTGTCGCTGCAGATCGTGATGTTTGCCTATGGCGGCATTGAGATTATCGGCATCACCGCCGGAGAAGCGAAAGATCCCGCTACGTCGATTCCTCGAGCGATAAATACCGTCCCTCTGCGTATCCTGGTATTTTATGTCGGCACGCTGTTTGTGATTATGTCCATCTATCCGTGGAATCAGGTGGGTACCAACGGCAGCCCGTTCGTACTGACTTTCCAGCATATGGGCATTGCGGCGGCGGCAGCCATTCTGAACTTTGTGGTGATTACGGCCTCGCTTTCGGCGATTAACAGCGATGTTTTCGGCGTTGGCCGAATGCTGCACGGCATGGCGGAGCAGGGCCATGCGCCTAAAATGTTCGCTACCGTCTCGCGTCGCGGTATTCCGTGGATCACCGTGCTGGTGATGATGCTTGCGATGCTGATTGCGGTTTATCTGAACTACCTGATGCCGGAAAAAGTCTTCCTGGTGATCGCTTCGCTGGCGACATTTGCCACGGTGTGGGTATGGATTATGATCCTGTTCGCCCAGATCGGCTTTCGCCGTACGCTGACGCCTGCCCAGGCAAAAGAGCTGAAGTTTGCGATGCCGGGCGGCGTGTTTACGGCTACTGTCGGCATCCTGTTCCTGTTCTTTATTATCGGCCTGATTGGCTATTTCCCGGATACCCGCGTATCGCTTTACGTCGGTATCGGTTGGATAGCGCTGCTGCTGGTCAGCTGGACGCTGGTGAAGAAAAGAATCAAGGCGTAGTCAGCAGGTCGGAAAGCGAACACCCTGTTCCGCCTGTTACCTTGAAAAAACCTGAGTCCGGCAGTACGCCCGGCTCAGGTTTTTTTTATGCGCCATTCTCAGGATGGCGATGACAGGCAGCCAGTAAAAAATTTTATTTGCAGCGCTTGAAACAGGTTTGGTCGTCCCTATTTTAGTCATAAGCAGGCGGCGAACCTGCGCGAAATGAGCTTTTGAATAGCAACCGTATTCAGGAGGTTATGATGATGAACGTACGCCACTTTTCCCTGATCCCTTCTTTGAGCGATGCGCTGTTTTCCGAGCGCCTTAACCGTATGAACGGACTTTTCGGTCAGTCAGCCGACAATGTCTCTTTAGCGGCCTCGCCTGCCTACGATATTCGCCGCGTGGATAAAGATCGCTATACGTTAGCCGTCAGCGTACCCGGCTGGAAAGAGAGCGATCTGGCTATCGAAACGGTAGGGGGACAGCTAACAATTTCCGGTAAAAAGCAGGAACAGAACGAAACCGAAAACCAACAGGGCTGGCTCCATCGCGGCATTAATCATGCTGATTTCCGGCTGAGCTATATGGTGCCGGAGCACGTGAAAGTGACCGGTGCAACACTGCAGGACGGCATTCTTTCCGTTGATTTGTATCAGGAAATACCCGAGAGCGAAAAACCTCGCCGGATCCCTATCTCGCATGAACAGACAATTAAAAACCAGCAGACTATCGAGCATCAGTCTGCTTAAGTGAACGGGCAACGGAAGACAAAACGCCGCGGCACGCTGCCGTGGCGCTTTTTTATTAGTTGCCGGTTGGCTAAAGCAGTCATACAAGCCAGCAGGCTATCGCGCATCCGTCTGCTTAAGCGAGCCGGTGATCGCAGAGAAAGCGCCGCGGCACACTCCGTGGCGCTTTTTATTAGCTGCCCGACGCAAAAAACGATCGTGCAGTGCCCGATATAATTTGCGGCTGTTTACCACGTTCTGAACCGCTGTCAGCAAAGGGAGACAAAGCCTGTCTGTGGGCTAGCGTGCGGACGCCGTAGACGAAAGCATAATATGCCGCTCAATTCGCTGCATAGCGCTGTGCCAGGGACAAAGCGTGCCTACGGGCGTTTTCCTGCACCCCGGAAACGTTAGCTCGGTCAGCAACGGAGGGTGCTGTCCGTCAAGCGGCGTCAGCTCACGCAGTTGGTCAAGACTTTGTGCCTGAAAATAGATTCGGATAAAGTGCTCGTCCTTATCCCGCCACCGTTCGAATACCAGACTGCTGCCGGGCGGAATATTACCGTGCGGATAATCGGCCTGTTGCCAGTTGAAATCCAGCATGGTGCGCAGCCAGGCGATATTAATATCGTGGGCGACATAGAGCAGCCAGCGGACGTCTGGCGGAGCATCAACCGCATGCTCTGCAGATGATCCTTCCGTACCAGCCCGCAGCGCGCCGGCGATTTGGCTCATCAGCCGTGAAGCACCCTGACGGGCGAGCCCCGGCAAATCATTGGTGTAGTCATATTTAGCGCTCAGCAGCGGCAGCAGCGCAGCCAGCTCTGCCTGTTTTCTAACCTTGCCAAAAGCTATTTCATCGAGCGGCTTGTTTTCGCTCCACTCCAGCCGTAGCGTTTCAGCCATCGCGGCCAGCGTGTCCAGCCCCTGAATACCGACCGTGCCGTTCGACCACACCGCGAGCTGCCAGGGCTGACTAAAAGCGGGGCAGGGCTGTGCCGGGTCGCAGACCGCCTCTTTAAGCGCGTTGATTGACGGTTCGAGCCGTCGTTGCGCTGCGCTCAGGCTGCCGCCCATGGCGCGTAATGCCTCCTGATAATGCCTCGCAGCCTGCGCTTTGCTGACTTTATCAGCAGGAAGCTGGAACAACGGATCGTATGTTGCTTTTGAATGGGCTGTAATGCCGCAGCCCGGAAACGCCGCTTCGGCCAGTGCCTGCGCGGTGGCTCTGGTACGCTGCAGGGGGCTGGCTACCAGATAAAAATCCTGTTTGCCGGGGCAGCCTTTTGTCAGCAGACCCGCCTGGCGATAATAATCACTTTCGTAACGTCCTTTTAGCCAGGCTGCCGTATAGCCGTGGCCGGTCAGGTTGCCATCTTCAGCCTGCCAGGCGGGCCAGCGTCGGGCCGAACCGTTTTCAATTGCCCGACGATTGTCCGGTGACGGTGGACGCACACCGTGTCTGCTAACCTCCACCACTTTTTCCAGAATATAGTTCGCCTGAGCAGGCAGGCTAAAAAGACCGGCGAGACCAGCAAAAAGCACCGCCACAGCCGGCGGGAAAAACTTGTACATCCACATATCCTTAAGGCGTTATGCAGCAGAAAGCGTTCCGGGCGATCTTCAGGCTACAGAGGGGGCAAAATGCAATTTCGCCTGCTACAACACCTGAATATCCCTCTCAAAAAACATGCTGGTAGAGGATTACACTACTGACCGCACTTTTTGCTACAAAAAATAGTCTTGTACAACTTCAAAATAGCTGTACACATTTGCCGAAACTGGTTAACTTAAGCACAGAATTATTTAAGCATGTTTTAACCTACCAACTGAAGG
>NZ_DALZCD010000300.1:0-5111 GCF_031978025.1 Erwinia sp. | reverse complement strand
ATCACTTTTTCTACGGTCTTGTCGCTGACACGATACTGCCGGGCTTTACCATTTATAACGTAGCTGGCCGTCGTGCGCGATACACCAGCAAGACGCGCAATTTCATCCAGTTTCACAATAACTCCACGCTCAGGCACCATGACGGCGCAGAAAAAATAGCCACATCGTGGCTAAGGACAAGATAATCTTACATCTAACGGCAGCGCCAGCAACCTCTTTTAGCCCCAGTCGGGAGCTTTGCGGCAAAAATAAAAAAACCCGGCATTCCGCCGGGTTAGGAGCTTTTCGCAATTATCACGCCGGGTAATCAGCGCATACTGCGTTCGCCACGCGCGATGCCGACAACGCCGGACCTCACCACCTCAACAATTTCCGCCACTTCACGCACCGTGCTTAAAAAAGCGTCCAGCTTGTCGCTGGTGCCGACCAGCTGAACCGTGTAAAGCGAAGGCGTGACGTCCACGATCTGGCCGCGGAAGATTTCTGCGCTGCGCTTAACCTCTTCCCGGCCGTAGCCGGACGCCTGAATTTTTACCAGCATGATCTCACGCTCGACGAAAGCGCCCTGCCCCAGCTCCGTGACGCGCAGCACGTCTATCAGTTTGTGCAGCTGTTTTTCGATCTGCTCCAGCACATTCTGATCGCCTACGGTCTGAATAGTCATTCGTGACAGAGTCGGATCGTCAGTGGGCGCCACGGTCAGGCTCTCGATGTTGTAGCCACGCTGTGAAAAAAGCCCGACAACCCGCGATAATGCGCCGGATTCGTTTTCCAGCAGTACCGATAAAACACGACGCATAATTATGTCCTCTCCGTTTTGCTCAGCCACATTTCGTCCATTCCGCCGCCGCGGATCTGCATCGGGTAAACGTGCTCGCTACCGTCAACATTCACATCCACAAACACCAGGCGACCTTTACGCAACTCCGCCAGCGCCTGACTCAGCTTTTCCTCCAGCTCATGGGGATGATGAATGCCGATACCGACATGGCCATAAGCCTCTGCCAGCCTGATAAAATCGGGCAGCGACTCCATATAGGATTGCGAATGGCGGCCTGAATAAATCATATCCTGCCACTGCTTTACCATGCCCAGATAACGGTTATTCAGGCTCAGCACCAACACCGGCAGGTTGTATTGCAGCGCGGTCGACAGTTCCTGAATATTCATCTGAATACTGCCGTCGCCCGTGACGCAAATCACAGTCTCTTCCGGCAGGGCCAGCTTCACACCCAGCGCGGCAGGCAGCCCAAAGCCCATCGTGCCCAACCCGCCTGAATTGATCCAGCGACGCGGCTTGTCAAAAGGATAATAAAGCGCGGCAAACATCTGATGCTGCCCCACGTCGGACGTGACGTAGGCATCACCATTGGTCAGACGCCAGATAGTTTCGATCACCGCCTGCGGCTTGATTTTCTCGCTGCTGCGATCGAACGCCAGGCACTGACGCGCTCGCCATTGTTCGATGCTCTGCCACCAGTCGCGCAGGCTGTCGTCGTCCTGCTGGCTCTTCTGCTTCAACATTTCCAGCATCTGCTGCAGCACATCGCGAGCATCACCGACGATAGGCACGTCTGCCGGCACTGTCTTGGAGATAGTGGCCGGATCGATATCGATATGCAGCACCGTCGCGTTCGGACAATACTTCATCAGATTATTGGTGGTGCGATCGTCAAAACGCACGCCGACGGCGAAGATAACGTCGGCATTGTGCATCGTCATATTCGCTTCATAAGTCCCGTGCATCCCGAGCATGCCCAGACACTGACGATGGGTACCGGGAAAAGCGCCCAGGCCCATCAGTGAACAGGTTACCGGCAAATTAAGTTTTTCAGCGAACTCGCGTAGCGCGTCGGCGCAGTTGGCATTGATTACGCCACCGCCCGCATAAAGCACGGGTTTTTTCGCTGCCAACAGGCTTTGCAGGGCGCGCTTGATCTGACCCCGATGCCCCTGCGTCGTGGGATTATAGGAGCGCATACTGACCGACTCTGGCCACTGATACGGTAGCTTGTTAGCCGGGTTCATCATATCTTTTGGCAGGTCGATAACGACCGGTCCGGGTCGGCCGCTGGCCGCCAGCCAGAACGCTTTTTTCACGACCGTTGGGATATCTTCTACCTGTCTCACCATAAAGCTGTGTTTGACGATCGGCCGGGAAATGCCCACCATGTCGCACTCCTGAAAGGCGTCATAGCCAATCAGGGAAGAAGGCACCTGTCCGGAGAGCACCACCATAGGGATGGAATCCATATAGGCGGTGGCGATGCCGGTAATGGCATTGGTCGCGCCGGGGCCGGAGGTGACCAGCACCACGCCCGTTTCACCTGTTGCACGAGCGTAGCCGTCCGCCATATGCACGGCGCCCTGTTCATGGCGTACCAGCACGTGGTCGATGCCGCCCACGGTCTGCAATGCGTCATAAATATCCAGTACTGCCCCGCCGGGGTAGCCGAACACATGTTTTACGCCCTGATCGATTAACGATCGGACTACCATTTCGGCTCCTGACAACATCTCCATTTTTGCCTCCAGGCTTTAAGGTGCTGATTTACCGGCGTACTTGATGCTTTTATTTTACAAATAACGCCCGCTTGCCGATAAGTTCAAAACCTGTGTTTATTCAGCCGCTAAAAATATTTTCAGCGGCCAGGTACAGGGCAGTGCCCTTTTTATTTTTCTTCGGGTAAGGATTTACCATAACCGTAGAAATCCTGGCAGGCAAACATCCTGCGCGTGAGGAATGAGAGAAAGCCCGCATTAAGGCACTGCCGGTTTCGTTAACACGTCGACGTTTACACTAACTACTCGCCCTTAAAAAAGCGGTTTATGCTGACCACACTTTATTTTCCAGTGTGATCGTTTCGTTATTAAGGAGTGAAGTTCTTTGAATAAAGCTGACCTGTTCAAACATGACGAGACTTTTAGTCTTTTCTGCTGGTTGCCCATCCATTTGTAAAAGAATGCGCTAATTCACCGGGGACTCATGGCGAAAGCAGTTTACAAACCACCACCATGTAAGTTATTGATAAATAATTTAATTAATAAAAAAATACGCCTTCCCCCCTTTTCTTCTTCGCCCATTTCCTGCTGGCCGGGCCGCCACTCGTCTTTTTGTTCTGCCTGCCCTCGCTGAGCCAGAATAATTTCCCTGAGCTGATTTTGCGGCCGCTAATTATTACCTTGTCACTTGCCTTGACATTGCCCCCTGCTTTCAAGTATCAATAAAGGAACAGCAAATTTACGAGGCCTGACTCAATGATCCGTACCCTCCTCCTACCTGGTCTACTACTAAACGCATATTTATGCGCGGTAGACTTGTGGGCGGAATGAATCACTGATTCAGGCTTGCAAACTAAAAAACCCGCGCTACTGCGCGGGTTTTTTTATGCTCGTAGCATTAGCGATGCAAACATGAAAGGAATTATCTGATGAGCCAACAAGTTATTATTTTCGATACCACGCTGCGTGATGGTGAACAGGCATTGCAGGCCAGCCTGAGCGTGAAAGAGAAATTACAGATAGCGCTGGCGCTGGAGCGGATGGGCGTTGATGTGATGGAGGTCGGCTTTCCCGTCTCTTCGCCGGGCGATTTCGAATCCGTCCAGACTATTGCTCGCCAGGTAAAAAACAGCCGTGTTTGCGCGCTGGCTCGCTGCGTGGAAAAAGATATCGATGCGGCTTACGAAGCGCTGCGTGTGGCTGACGCCTACCGTATCCATACCTTCCTGGCGACGTCGCCGATGCATATTGCCACCAAACTGCGCAGTACATTACCGGAAGTCATCGAGCGCGCCGTTCGCATGGTAAAACATGCCCGCAACTACACCGATGACGTTGAATTTTCCTGTGAAGACGGTGGCCGTACGCCTATCGACGATCTGTGCCGCGTGGTTGAGGCCGCCATCAACGCTGGCGCGACCACGATCAACATCCCGGATACCGTGGGCTATACCCTGCCGAGTGAGTACAGCAATATTTTCACCCAGCTGCGCAATCGCGTACCGAACATCGACAAAGCAATCCTGTCAGTACATACCCATGATGATTTGGGTATGGCGGTCGGCAACGCTCTGGCTGCCGTTCAGTGCGGGGCGCGTCAGGTCGAAGGCACCCTTAATGGCCTGGGCGAACGTGCGGGCAACTGCGCGCTGGAAGAAGTCATTATGGCGATTAAACTGCGCAGCCAGCTGATGAACGTACATACCAACATTCACCATCAGGAAATCTACCGTACCAGCCAGCTGGTCAGCCAGATCTGCAATATGCCGATCCCGGCTAATAAAGCGGTGGTCGGCAGCGGCGCTTTCGCCCACTCTTCCGGCATTCACCAGGACGGCGTGCTGAAAAATCGCGAAAACTACGAAATCATGACGCCGGAATCGATCGGCCTGAATCAGGTCCAGCTGAACCTGACCTCGCGTTCTGGCCGCGCAGCCGTCAAACACCGCATGGAAGAGATGGGCTATAAAGAGCACGATTACAATCTGGACAGCCTGTATGACGCTTTCCTGAAGTTGGCGGATAAAAAGGGTCAGGTATTTGATTACGATCTGGAAGCGCTGGCCTTTATCAATAAGCAGAACGAAGAGCCAGAGCATTTTCATCTGGACTACTTCAGCGTGCAGTCCGGCTCCAGCGTGATGGCAACCGCTTCGGTCAAACTGAAATGCGGAGAAACGTCCATAGCCGAAGCCGCGACGGGCAACGGCCCGGTCGATGCCGTTTACCAGGCGATCAATCGCATTACCGACTTTGATATCGACCTGGTGAAATATCAGCTGACCGCCAAAGGTCACGGCAAAGATGCGCTGGGCCAGGTCGATATCGTGGTGAACTATAACAACCGTAAATTCCATGGCGTGGGCCTGGCGACGGATATCGTGGAGTCCTCAGCTAAAGCCATGATCAACGCGCTGAACAATATCTGGCGCGCCCGCCAGGTCGAGCAGGAACTGCAGCGTAAAGCCAACAATAAGGAAGCCGTATAATGACAAGGACTTATCATATTGCCGTTTTGCCGGGCGACGGTATCGGGCCGGAAGTCATGGCACAGGCGGCAAAAGTGCTGGATGCGGTACGCCAGCGTTTTGGCCTGCGTATCACCACCA
>NZ_DALZCD010000299.1:0-5116 GCF_031978025.1 Erwinia sp. | reverse complement strand
GAGGGGGCTTCATTGGCCGTATCGTTGATTACATCAAGCTGATGTTCCATCACTGGTTCGGCTAAATCTGTCGCGTGCCGCGCTTGATTTCGGGCTGAATGGCCCGCATATTGATATTATCTGTAGGCTCCCGCTGTTGGCGGGAGTCTTTGTTTTAGCGTTACCGGAGCCCCTATGAAAACCAATCTTAAAGAACTGCTCGAATTTCCTACCCCGTTCACTTATAAAGTGATGGGTCTGGCGCAGCCGGAGCTGGTTGATCAAGTAGTTGAGGTCGTCCAGCGCCATGCGCCTGGCGATTACTCTCCGGAAGTAAAACCCAGCAGCAAAGGCAACTATCACTCTGTTTCTATTACCATTACGGCGACCCATATTGAGCAGGTGGAAACGCTCTATGACGAGCTGGGCAACATAGAAATCGTGCGGATGGTGCTGTAGCCATCACCGATCGGGGGCTGACCATTGCCCTCGTTCGGCGTTATACTCCCTTCTTTATTCCCTGACCGGACCTTCCATGCATCAGGATACCCTATTTGTTCGTCAGCTCGGTTTGCAGCCATGGGCGCCTGTCTCTCAGGCCATGCACGATTTTACCCACCAGCGCAGCGCGGAAACGCCCGACGAAATCTGGCTGGTAGAACACCTGCCTGTTTTTACCCAGGGCCAGGCCGGTAAAGCTGAGCATCTGCTGATGCCGGGCGATATCCCGGTTATGCAGAGCGATCGTGGCGGTCAGGTGACCTATCACGGCCCGGGCCAGCAGGTCATGTACGTGCTGGTGAATCTGAAACGCCGTAAAACCGGCGTGCGTGATCTGGTCACCGCTATTGAACAGACCGTTATTGCCACGCTGGCGCATTACGATATTGAGGCAGCGGCCCGGGCAGACGCACCTGGCGTTTACGTTGACGGCAAAAAAATCTGCTCGTTAGGTCTGCGCATCCGTAACGGTAACTCTTTTCACGGGCTGGCTTTAAACGTGGATATGGACCTTGCGCCTTTTCTACGCATCAACCCCTGCGGTTACGCCGGGCTGGAGATGACGCAGATCGCTGCTTACAAGAAGGGCGTCACGCTGGCCAACGTGCAGCCGCTGCTGATCAAACACTTTGCCCACCAGCTGGCGATAGCCGACGTGCAGTGGCTGGATGAGCGAACGCCATAAATTTACAATTCCGTCACATTTTCTCGTCTGCCCTGGCTGAAACCCGCGCCGCGAGGTGATATAATTTTTGCGCTTTTCTCAAAAAAATTTGAACGTCACGCGGCTGACTAGCGCATGCCAACCTGGAAACAGCAAGATTATGAGTAAACCTATTCAGATGGAACGCGGCGTCAAATACCGCGATGCAGATAAGATGGCGCTGATCCCGGTTAAAACCGTGGTCACCGAACGCACAGAGATTTTACGTAAGCCGGAGTGGATGAAAATCAAACTCCCTGCCGACTCCAGCCGCATCCAGGGCATCAAAGCCGCCATGCGTAAAAACGGTCTGCACTCCGTCTGTGAAGAAGCTTCCTGCCCTAACCTTGCAGAATGTTTTAACCACGGCACCGCTACCTTTATGATCCTGGGTGCAATCTGTACCCGCCGCTGTCCTTTCTGCGACGTGGCGCACGGCCGTCCCGTTCAGCCCGACGCCAACGAGCCGGAAAAGCTGGCGCAGACTATCGCCGATATGGGCCTGCGCTACGTGGTGATCACTTCTGTTGACCGCGATGACCTGCGTGACGGTGGCGCTCAGCACTTTGCCGACTGCATCAGCGCTATCCGTGCTAAAAACCCGACCATTAAAATTGAGACGCTGGTGCCGGATTTCCGCGGGCGAATGGATCGCGCGCTGGATATCCTTAACGCCACGCCACCGGACGTGTTTAACCACAATCTTGAGAACGTGCCGCGCGTCTACCGTCAGGTACGCCCCGGCGCCAACTATGAATGGTCGCTGAAGCTGCTGGAGCGTTTTAAAGAAGCGCATCCTGAGATCCCGACAAAATCAGGTCTGATGGTTGGGCTGGGCGAAACCAATGCCGAAATCGTGGAGGTCATGCGTGATTTACGTCGTCATGGCGTCACCATGCTGACGCTGGGGCAATATCTGCAGCCAAGCCGCCACCATTTACCGGTGCAGCGCTACGTCAGTCCGGCGGAGTTCGACGAGATGAAAGAAGCAGCGATGGAGATGGGCTTCACCCATGCGGCTTGTGGGCCGTTCGTGCGCTCTTCCTATCATGCGGATATGCAGGCGAAAGGCCTGGAAGTGAAATAACTCTTTACATTTTGCCGACGCAAACAAAAACGGATGACCCTGTCATCCGTTTTTTTTATCGCTCAATGCGGTCGTTACTCTTTATGAGTAACCTGTTCCGCTTTATCTTCAGCGACAGGCGCTTTTTTCGCGGAGGTGTCATCGTCGCTCATCGCCTTTTTAAAGCCTTTGATCGCCGAACCCAGATCGCCGCCCAGAGAGCGTAACTTGTTGGTTCCGAAAAGCAATACAATCAGAGCGCCAATAATCAGCAGTTTGGCAATACTGATACCTTCCATACACACCTTCTTTATTTAACCGGACCAGTAAAGGTCAATAACCATAAAGTGTATTAACGCGCAGATCGTCGGTCAATACAAACTGCCATCTGTAACAGAGTAATATCTGCACAGCGACGGGCAAGATGATAGCAGATAAAATCCCTCAGAAAAGCCTGAAATCGCACCTGCCGAACATTACTGTCCCGAGACACGCACAAAGGCTATCCTGACAGTTTGGCGCTATCCTCCGTCTCGCCTTCACAACTACCTTGATGCGCGACCCGAACGACAGAGCCATGTTACGAACTTTCTACCGGGTTAATGAGTTCGGGTCGGCTAAAGCGCCGGTTATCCAACACCGGCAGTATGCCGCGTGCATGAGCAAGACGAGCGGGATCAATATCAGCAAAAAGTAACATCGGGGCTTCAGCCGCTCTTGCTATCGCCACGCCCAGCGGATCTACCGTCAGGCTACAGCCGATATTGCGCGGGCCGCATTCGCCAACGGCCACTACGTAACAGGTGTTTTCCAATGCACGCGCCGTGACCAGAACTTCCCAGTGCATTTCCTTAAGCGGCCCTTTAACCCAGGCGGCCGGCAGCACCAGTACCTCCGCGCCATCCAGCGCCAGGCGGCGGGCCAGCTCCGGAAAGCGGACGTCATAGCAGGTCATCAGACCGACCTTCATGCCGGCAACATCCAGCAGCGGCGGCACATCATTGCCGGCCTTAACGTTACGGGATTCTTGCATAGCGAAAGCGTCATAAAGGTGCAGCTTGCTGTAGCGCGCCACGATTTCACCATTGCGTACAGCGATGAGCATGTTCAATGCTTTTTCATCGTCCGTTGGTACGTGTACAGTCATTATGGTGGTTAAACTATTGCCGCGGCTGGCCGCACAAATCTCACTTAAGAATGGCCCGTCCAGGGGCTGAGCCGCTTTCAGCACCAGATCCGGATCGGCGATATCACGAGCGAGTACGGCTTCGGGTAAAACCAGCAGATCGGCCCCGCCGTCTCGTGCCTTCGCCATTAAGTCCGTACAGGTTGCAGCGTTCTCCTGCCAGCTACGGCTGACCGCAAACTGTCCTGAAGCGACTTTCATCAGCTCGCTCCGTTTGAGTATGAGTGAGGCGAGTTCAGATCCTTAATCAGGTAGCGGGGAGACTCGCTATAACCTTCCCGGCTGTAAAAGGCATTGGCTTTAGTGCGGTGTTCGTGACAATGTACTTCCATCCGGTCGCAGCCGCGCGCTTTTGCCAGCTTTTCGGCATGGCCTAACAGCTGATGTCCAACGCCTTCACTGCGCTTGCCGTCCGCAATACAAAAATAGCTGATGCGCGCGAAGTCTCCCGCCAGCGCCAGCTGCGGAATAAAATGGAGTGAGAGAAAGCCCAGGACGGTACTGCCCTGCTCGGCAATCAGCAGCTGTTCTGCCCGATCGTCGATCAGCTGCGCCAGACGACGCTCAATAAAGATTTCAGTGTTGGCATAGCCCAGCTCGGTTAACAGCGCGCTCAGGGCAAAACCGTCATGCGTATTCGCCAGTCGGATCCTCATTCTCTCTCCTGTAGATTGCGGCCCAAGCAGGCCATTAGCGCTTTTCTTCTTACAGGTTATATAGCCTGCCTGACGCGATAAGAGCAACTCTTCCAGCACGACCACCTGTTACAGAGTAAGCGGTATTTTACTTTGCGGGTCAGGCGCCACAAGGAAGCGGCCTGTAAGGGCAGTTTCTTTTATAACGTTTTGGCACAATCTTTACGAAAACAGGGGAAGTGATGCAGGGTAAAGCCTTCCCCCACTGCGGATAAGGCTTACCCACCATTTTCCCTATCGCCCGTCTTCGGCGTCGTCTTACAGGCAAAAAAAAACCCGCCATAAGGCGGGTTTTTAAAATTCTGTCTGATAACTTAAATGGCGGCAACGTTAGCAGCAGATGGGCCTTTGGCACCGTTGGTGATTTCGAACTCTACGCGCTGACCTTCAGCCAGAGTTTTGAAACCGTTGCTCTGGATGGCAGAGAAGTGTACGAACACGTCTTTGCTGCCATCTTCAGGAGTAATGAAACCGAATCCTTTGGACTCATTAAACCACTTAACGCTACCTTTGATCTTAGACATCTATATTACCTTTACATGAAAAATGGACACTAAACTGTGTCGACGGTTAGTACAGCAATTGCTGAGCCTTTTGTCCAGTAGCCTTTAACGAAAAAGTGATAAATATCGCCTTTTTTGCCGATTCATTCTCATTTTATCGCGCCTCTGTGGTTAAAACTGCCAGCGTAACCAGGCGAAATAGACGTTGCCGTTGTTGTAAGTTCCCGGAATATAAGTCATCTGAAAGGTGGCATCGCCATAACCTATTGACGCCAGGGGCAATACCGCTGGAACCGGGATATATTTCCAGTTATCCCGTGCCGTGAAGCCAGCCGTGTAGCCTAACCCCAGACGAAAATCGTTATCGGACAGCGGCCGCCAGATTTTTTCCCAGCCGTACCCCCCGAAAGGCTCCCATTTGTTAAAGGAGTCTTTAAAAGCCATCAGGTAGAGGCCGTTCCAGTTGCCTTTTTCGTCATAACG
>NZ_DALZCD010000298.1:0-5153 GCF_031978025.1 Erwinia sp. | reverse complement strand
AGGGCAGGGCGACGAAGCAGCATCGGCACGCTTTTCAGCGATCCCGTGTGCTCGCTTGGTAACTTCGGCAACAGTTTCGCCAGGGTCAGCATCGTCATCAGGGCGACCACGCCAATGACGCCAAAAGTAATGCGCCAGCCAAGGTACTGTCCGATTACGCGCCCAATCGGCAGGCCCAGCACCATGGCCAGCGCTGTGCCGGTCGCCAGCATGCTTAATGCCTGGGTTTTCTTGCCGGCAGGGGCGACGCGGATAGCCAGCGAAGCGGTTATTGACCAGAAAATAGCGTGCGACAGCGCGATGCCAATCCGCGAAATCACCAGTACGTTAAAGTTCCACGCGAACGAGGAAAGCGCATGGCTGGCGATAAAAAGCAGAAAAATGGCAATCAGCAGGAAGCGCCGCTCGATTTGACGCGTCAGCAGCATCATCGGCAGCGACATCAGCGCCACCACCCAGGCATAGATCGTCAGCATCAGGCCGACCTGGGCGGTTTGCATAGCGAAGCTGCTGGCAATATCGGAAAGCAGGCCAACGGGCGCGAACTCGGTGGTATTAAAAATAAAAGCGGCGATGGCTAACATAATGACGCGCAGCCATGCGGTCTTGCGAGAAACGGTTATTGATTGCATCAGGTTTAACGACTTGTTGATAAGTGAGTTTCGCGTTACGCGAAAACAGAAAAAGTACCCATATTGTGTTTGATTTATCCAACAGATGACATCAAAAAACGCGGTTTTTATGTAAATCAGCATAATCGGCACAAAGTGAATATCCTTCCCCACTTTTCGGCCTTGTTTCTTGATTTAACGACGAAAATCTGTTGGTCGATGAGTATAGTCACAATCCCGGGATGCGCCAGCGGAGGGGAAAGAAGTCAGCCTTTCTGATTAACGGTTGCCGGAAAACCAGCATTCCCCACCGGGTTGCGCTACCCTGGAAAGAGCACACCGTTTTTATCAACCATGATAGGGAGTCCGTTATGAGTCAACGTTCCGCTGTAGCCGTATTAGGGCTGGGTGCGATGGGGCACGCGTTTGCCGCAAACCTGTTAAAAAATGGATTTACCACTCGCGGCTGGAACCGTACCAAATCGCGAGGCGAAGATTTACAAAGCCTCGGCCTGCACCTGACGGAAACGCCGGCAGAGGCGGTAAAAGAGGCTGACGTGATTATCAGCATGTTAGCGGATGCGGAAATCACTGAAGAGGTGCTGCAGCAGGCGCTTCCCCACCTGAAGCAGGGGGCCATTCTGGTGCAGATGGGAACCATCGGCGTGGAGGCCACTGAAAAGCTGATCGCCCTGGTGGGCGAGAAGCGGCCAGATGTGGTGATGCTGGATGCGCCCGTTTCAGGCACTAAGACCCCGGCAGAAAATGCACAAATTGTGGTCCTGGCCAGTGGCGACCGGGAAAAAGCGCAGGCCGTCGAGCCGGTTTTTGACGCAATCTCGAAAGGCGTAAAATGGCTGGGGAAAGCGGGCGCGGCGTCGCGCATGAAGCTGGTGGTCAACGCCTGGCTTATCTCAATGGTGCAGGGGCTGGCGGAAAGCACCCAGATGGCAGAAGAGTTTGGTTTTACGCCGGATGAGTTTTGGGACGTGCTGGACGGCGGGCCGCTGGCCGTTCCCTATGCCAAAGCAAAACTCGGCATGATCAAAGAGGGGAGTTATGAACCGCAAATGCACCTCACTTGGGCGCTGAAAGACGCTCGTCTGGCGCTGGCTGCGGCGAAAGAGAGCCGGCTGCCTGGTTTAGATACCATCGCCGGACTGTGGCAGGAGGCGGTTGAGGCGGGCTACGGTGAAAAAGATTTGTCGGTAATCTATCGCTTTTTGCAGGAAAATCGCTAAATTTCTGGCTAAAACAGAGGGAATAATCCCTCTGTTATTCAGGGTTATAGCGTAAATAGCAGGAACTGCTTAACGGCTTTCTTCTAAAGTGCAACACTATTTGATATATTAATTCATTATCATCATTATTAGTTGATTGATTTTAATGCTTTTTTAGATCACCGCCGATACGGTGAGGCACAGCCTAAAGCAAGGATCTGAACATGCTTGATATTCGTTTTCCTACAGCGTTACAAATGGTGCTCTGCATAGCCCAGGCGGAGCGGGAAGGTAAACGCAGCACCAGCAAAATTTTGGCCATGGGCCTTGAAGCCAATCCCAGTTTTGTCCGTAAAATGATGGTGCCGCTGACCCGCGACGGCATTATTGTCTCCACCCTGGGCCGTACGGGCACCATCAGGCTGGGACGGCCGGCGGAAGAGATTACGCTTTGCGATATCTATACTTCCGTGCTGGAAGACAAACCGCTGCTGGCGGGCCGGCCGGAAGTGCCGGCGCGTTGCCTTGTCAGCGCCAATACCTGCTGGTTCTTTAAGGAGCTGGCGCACGAGGCCGAGCAGGCATCGCTTAGCGTGCTGGCAAAACGGACGGTTGCCGATGCGCTACGGGAAATCTACGAGCGCGACCGCCGCTACCCTGAAGGCAGCTGTGAGGCGATGAAAGCCCGTGAAAATGCGGAAAGTTGACGAAATATGGCCGGACACTGTCCGGCTTTTTTAGTGCCTGAACCCATCCTGATCCACCCCATCTGCCGTAACGTCTTCACGCCATACTGATTATCCTGCGACTTTTCATTGCCGCCAGCGCATGCATTTAATGCAACAATTATACTTGCATTAATCGGCTTGCTGTTTTATCGTTACTAAATGCACTAATGACAGTTACCTTTTACCCCGCCCGCTGGCGGAGGTCAACAGCAAAAACAGGTTATAATTTTAAGGGGAAGACAATGAGCCATGATGATTTTATCAGCGATTTGGTAACGTGGATCGACACGCATATTGAAGGCAAGATGGATTTGGATACCGTAGCCCGCCGCGCAGGCTATTCCAAATGGCATCTGCAGCGTATGTTTAAGCAGCATACCGGCCACGCCTTAGGCGAATATATCCGCGCGCGTCGCCTGAAAAAATCGGCCGAACGCCTGGCTAAAGGCGGCGAGCCTATCCTGGACGTGGCCATTTCGTTTGGTTTCGATTCCCAGCAATCCTTTAACCGCAGCTTCAAACGTCAGTTCGGCCAGTCGCCGGGCGCATGGCGTCGCCAGGTGCAGGTCAGCGCCTGATTGCTTTCAATGGCGGGCGTAGCAGCCCGCTTTGACTTTTCCCGCCTTGTTCGCTTTTTATCCATTCACCGTGTCGTATAAATATAACCTCGCCAGAAGGGCAAAACAGGCCTGAAAAAACGCGGAGGATTGTATACTGTCTGAAATATAATGCTTTTTGACTTTATACAGACAGGAATCCTTATGGAGATACGGAACCTCACTAAACGGCAATTTTGCGAGGCCGCCAGCTATCTGCTGGTCTTTATCGCACTAATGATGATTTTCCCTTTGCGTCTGCTGCCGTGCTTTCTGGCCGGATTTATCGTTTATGAAACTATCCTGGCGCTGACGCCCTGGATTGAGCGGCTGGTAAAAGGCCCGCTGGCGCGTTGGATCACCATCTTCTTTCTCACCGTGCTGGTGCTGTTAGCGTTGGCAGGGGGCATTACCAAACTGATAGGTTTTTTGCTGCACGACTTTCACAGTCCGGCGGCTTTTCATGCTGCCGCCAGCAAACTGCTGGAAGATGCGCAGGATACGCTTTCGCCTGTCGTCACCCGTTACCTGCCTGCAGACATTGATGAATTGCAGCATCAGGTAATGGCCTGGCTGCGTGAGCATCTGGTTGTGGTACAGACGCTCGGGCGTACCGCGGCGCACACCTTTGCCACCATGCTTATTGGGATGCTGCTGGGCGCGATAATTTCGCTGCGTATGGGCGGCAGCGATACCAGCAATGCCCCGCTTACTAAGGCGTTGCTGACACGCCTGACGCTGCTTGCGGCTTCTTTCCATGATGTGGTTTTCGCGCAAATTAAAGTCTCGCTGGTCAACACGCTGCTGACCTGCGGCTTTCTGTTTGGCGTACTGCCGCTGTTCGGCCTGCATTTTCCGTTTGCCAAAACCGTTATCGTGCTGACCTTTATTGCCGGTATGCTGCCGGTGATCGGCAACCTGATCTCTAATACGGTCATCGTGCTTATCGGGCTTTCCATCTCGCTGCAGGCGGCCCTCATCGCGCTGATCTTCCTGATTGTGGTGCACAAGCTGGAATATTTTATCAACGCCCGCATCTTTGGTACCCGGATCAATGCCAAAACCTGGGAGATCCTGCTGGCCATGCTGGTATTTGAGTCTGCCTTTGGCCTGGCGGGCGTGGTGGCCGCGCCGGTGTTTTACGCTTATCTGAAAAGTGAACTGCGCCATGCGCGGTTGATTTAACCTTGTCTTCGGCCCCATTCGGGGCCGCTAAAGCTTCCTGTTTGCCCTGCCGATAATCTTTTCTGAAGGACCGAAAATTGCTTTCGGTCTATCTACCAGGGTGCCAGATGAAACTCTCTAATTATAAAATTGGCGTGCGTTTAGGTCTGTTGGCTGCAGTGTTGCTTGGGGCGACGTTGTTTATCGGCCTGCGTGGTCTTGCCATCAACGAAAATGCACTTGAACAAAGCAGTCAGATCATGCAACAGGAAATGCAGATTGAGCGGGTTATCGACACCGCGAGAAATGCACAGGTGCAGTTTAAAATTCAGGTGCAGGAGTGGAAAAATACGCTGTTGCGCGGTGGCCAGAGCCAAGACGCTTTTACTCAATACCGAACGGCTTTCATTGAACAGGGCGACAAAACTCAGCAGCTGCTCGCGGGGCTGATTGAAATGATGCCGACCGTGGGCATGGATAACCGTGAAGCCGTAGAGACACGCAAGCTTCATGCTGACCTGCAAGCACGCTATCTCAGCGCGCTACAGACGTACACTCAAGGCGATGTCGGCAGCGCGCAGCGTATCGATCATCTGGTTAGCGGCGCCGATCGTTTGCCAACTAAAATGATCGACGAAGTGGTCGCCAACGTGCTGACACATACGCAAAAGTTACATAAGCAGATTGCCGACGCTAATCAGCAAAGTTATCAACATACGCGGCTGATCCTGACCCTGTCGATGCTGCTGGCGCTGCTGACCGGATGCATCATCACATGGTGGCTGGTACGCAGCATCACTCAGCCACTGGCGCAGGCGGTAAAAATCGCCCAGA